>JAOUDE010000211.1 GCA_029859455.1 Ignavibacteria bacterium
ATTCTCCATCTTCACCGGGATAATGGACATTCCACGCAAACTGTTCCGCTACAACATGAACCACCAGGGCGTCCTTTTCAGCAGGAAACGCAATGACCACATCCGACCAGACCGGAATCGCGAAACCCACGAGAATCACACCCTCGATCAACGCGACAACGACCTCCAGGTAACTGGACGCGTGGGTCCGGACCCCGGTGTGGTCCGCTTTTGGATTCCTTGAGGCGCGAAACCTTAACAACGTATAGACAAAATAGGTCCCCCAGACAATGAACAGAAAAAACATCAACCAGTGGAAGATAACGATGATCTGGTCAATGTAGTGCCCGTGGGAAGAAGCATCAACGGGAAGTTGAAGAAAGTCTCGCATAAAGAGTCCTGCCTCCGCGGATGGTTAATTAAGCATATTCTGAATCGGACGATTCACATCTACCAACCGTTTCCGGAGGTAGAGAAAAAATGTGACGAATACTGCCAGAACGACCCCCGTCACCCCAAGGAGGAGCAGGATTCCTGCGTTCATCCCCGCCGTCATGGACGAATCGGGATCCCCGAAGCAACTCGGGCATCCCAGAGCCGGCGAAACACCGAAGAGGGTGAAGGAGAGAACGAACACGATGAGAACCGGCCTGGTCACAGGAAACTCACATCCCTGAGCTTCCTCAGGAACCGGACCCCATAGACGATCAGTCCGATGGCGGAGCCGATCCCGGTCACAGCCCATACAAGGTTCAACCCGCTTCCGCCGAGCGTGAACTGATACAATGCCAGGGCAGAGAGGACGATCGACAGGAGAACCGAAAGAGCGATGAAAAGAATATGAAATGCCTTGAGTGACATCAGCGTGTCAGGTTATCGAGAGCATGGGAAATCGGAAGAAACATCAACGCCATGAAAAAGATGACGGTGAGAATCAACGTCGAATAGATCAGCTTCTTTTCAGACATCAAATGCATGAAATATCCGGCGACGAGTGTCCCTTTGATCAGAGCGATAAAAAGAGCGACAGCAATTGCCATTCCTATACTCAAATGAAGCACGGAGACAGCAACGGTAATGAGCGTCAACACCATCAGGGAGACGAAGACAATGATGTAGGTGCGGACAGTCTTCCTTACCGCTTCAACACTTGTGCCTTCCATAGTGACTCCTACAAAAGATAGAGGACTGGAAAAAGGAAAATCCAGACGAGATCGACAAAATGCCAGTACAGGCCCGCAATCTCCACCCGGTTGGTGAACCGCTGGGGGTCACTCTTCCACATTTTGTTTCCCGGACCCCACAAATAGGCATTCACAACAATTCCACCGATGACATGGAGACCATGGAGACCGGTCATCGTGAAATAGATCGCATAGAATGTGCTGGTGCTCGGGAAGATATCATGAGAGAACTTGGATGTATACTCGAAATACTTAATCACGAGAAACACGAATGAGAGAAGAATCGTGAATCCCATATACATCCTGTACTTAGAGAAATCCTTCATCATGAGAGACGCCCAGGACATTACCATCGTCACGCTGGAGCTGATCAGGACAACCGTGTTGATGGTTGCAAGGGGAACGTTCAGCAGTTCCGATCCGTGAGGCCAGACAGGGGCGCCCACCCGGAGCAGTATGTATGAGGAAAACAAAGCGCCGAAGAGCATCACCTCGGAGGCGAGAAACAGCCAGATGCCCAGTTTCCCGTTATAGAGCCCTGTGTCCGGTCTCGCCGTGGCGGTATAAGGAATTTCCATCGTCAGGCCTCCGCCCGTTGATCTTGAGGAAGAAAATCTCTCTTTGCGCCCGGCACACTGTACTCGTAGGGGCCGCGGTGCACGTGCGGTACGGTTTCAAAATTACCGTGTGCAAGAGGTGGTGACGTCGTTGCACTCCAGTCAAGAGTCGTCGCCTGCCAGTGATTGGCCTCGGCTTTCTTCCCTTTCCTGACACTCATGAAGAAATTGATGATAAACGGAATCTGAGCCAGTCCAAGAAGCCATGAAGAGACCGACATTACCTCGTTCAGGTAGAGCACTTCCTGAGCGTGGGCATAGATCTGGCCGCCGTCATACAACCGTCGGGAAACCCCGGCCAGTCCCTGAATGAACATCGGCATGAAGACCCCGTTCAGGAAGATGAACGATCCCCAGAAGTGGATCTTCCCGAGCGACTCATTCATCGTCCGCCCCGTCACCTTGGGATACCAGTAATACACCCCTGCAAACAGAGCCATCAGCGTTCCCGGCGCGACAACGTAGTGAAAGTGACCGATCACATAATAGGTATCGTGCAGGTGAATGTCAGGCGGTGCAAGGCCGAGCGGCAACCCGGTCAGACCGCCGATACCGAACATCGGCAGGAAGGAAAGGGCAAACAGCATCGGAGTATTGAACCTGATCGATCCTCCCCAGAGGGAAAGGAGCAGGGCGGTCAGAATCACGATCGACGGAACGGAGATGATCATCGTCGTGGTCTGGAAGAATGTACTGATCGTCGTCCCCATGCCGGTCAGGAACATATGATGCGCCCAGACGATGAACGACATGAAACCAAGGAAAACAGTTGCGTACACAATCGACTTGTATCCCCAGAGCGGCTTCCGGGTGTTGTTGGCAATTACCTCCGCGACAATTCCCATAGCCGGAAGTATCAGCACATAGACTTCCGGATGGGCAAGGAACCAGAACAAATGCTGCCAGAGAAGAGGGCTTCCACCGCCTGCAACATCGAGTGGAACTCCGCTCACGACAAGCCCTGAAGGAAGAAAGAAACTGGTCCCGGCAAGGCGGTCCATCAACTGCAGTACACCTGCCGCCTCCAGCGGAGGAAAGGCCAAAAGCAGCAGGAACGAGGTAACAAACTGCGCCCACACAAAAAACGGAAGCCGCATGAATGTCAGTCCCTCGGCCCGGAGTTGTATGATTGTCACAATAAAATTGACGGATCCCAGAAGGGATGAGGTTATGAGGAGAACCATCCCGAGTAGCCAGACCGTCTGGCCGGTTGTGGCGATAACAGAAAGCGGTGCGTAGGAAGTCCACCCGGAATTGGCAGCCCCACCCGGAACAAAGAAGGAGACCAGCATCGTCACGCCACCAGCGAAATAGACCCAGTAGCTGGCCATGTTCAACTTCGGAAACGCCATGTCAGGCGCACCGATCTGAAGCGGCATCACGTAGTTCCCAAAGGCACCGACTGCGAGGGGGACGACACCCAGGAAGACCATGATCGTCCCATGCATCGCCCCGAGCTGGTTATAGAATTCCGGAAGCATGATACCGTCCGGCATCCTGTCAGGCCCGAGCAAGTCCGCAAGCCACTGGAGCGGAAATGCCTGCCCGGGGTATGCCAGCTGCCAGCGCATCAGCATCATCAGCGTGAAACCGAACAGGAGGAACAAGAGCGCGGTTACGCCATACTGAATACCGATGACCTTGTGATCGGTGGAGAAAACATATGTACGCCAGAACGATGCCTCATGGTGATGGTCATCGTGATGGACGGGGGCCGACTCCGCTCCCGTTCCTTCCCCTCCGCTCCCCTTTTTCGTGCGCTCACTCACAGTGATGGTTCCTTTCAGTCAATACAGGTGAGGTTCCCGCGTGTCCGGAGGTATTACTTTCCTTTGAATGTAAAGTCAGCCGTCGCGGCTCCCGCCTTGTCGACCTTGACCTTCATGGTCTGCGTCCCGTATTTTTCATGCCATGCCTCGAGGGTGTAGTCGCCCGGAGGAAGCTTTTCGAGCTTGAAGCTTCCGTCATCACCGGTCACCGCGAAGAACGGATGTTCGAAGACACCGATATAGGCACCCATCCAGGTATGGACTTCGCATTTTACCTTGAAGATTTCCCCCTTCTCAAACGTCTTGCTGAGCGTCATCCCCTTCTTCGGCTGGGCGACATTGAACGAGGGATTGTCCTTTGAAAGTGAATGGACGTTGTGGAGTGTGGGGTCGCTGTTCACGATCTCCACTTCCTGCCCGGTCTGAACACCGAGAACATGCGGTGTGTAGACGCAGCCGAGCTGGTCGAACTTGACCTTTCCCTTCGGAGCAGGAAACTTCTTCACCTTCAATCCGTCTTTCACATACACAATTACGTTGCTCAGAGTTCCGTTCGCATTGACAACGACATCTTCTCCGAGGACAGCGTCCTTGTGTGCCCGCGAACAGACCTTATCCGCATCCATCCGAAGCCGTGTTGCCTTCGGTGCCGTACCGTCGAACGAAACCTTGCCTGTCACATCACCTGCCTGGGCAGGAACCGATAAAGCAATCGTGCATGCCACCAATGTTGAAATGAAAAATCCCTTCATTCTGCCATCTCCCTCATTTGATGAATTGTATTGTGTATTCTGTCATGATCTGTTACGACAACTATGGCATTCCCACGCCGGACCGACCGGAAGGACCGATCGTCATCAGGTAGTCCCTGATCGCCTCCATTTGCATTTGTGCATCGCCGTCGAGCACATCGGGAAGAGGAGACTGCCCGTCCGGAAAGAACGTCGGCATCCGGGTCCCTTTCTGTATCGCCGCAGGATCGGCAAGCCAGTCCACAATCCAGTCCGGTTTCAACCGTCCCCGTGCGAGCGTCAGGTCAGGCGCGAGATCCTGCGTGCTCAGTTCCCCGCTCCCGATCGAAACCGATCCGGTGGGATGGCACTTCGCGCACTGAAAATCGTTGAAGATCGTTCGTCCCACTGCCACCGACTGCCGGTCCGGAGTGAAGCCGGCGTAATCTCTCAATTCGAGCGTCTCATCACTCAACGCAAGGAAGTATTTGGTAATACGGTTGATCTCTTCTTCGCTGAAGTTGAACGTCGGCATCCTTGTGGAGATCCACGGGCGGACTGAATTCGGCTGACCGGTTCGTGCCGGTGCCGTCAGGAACGCGTGCAGCCACTGCTCCTGGACCTTCGCTCCTTCCCCTGTTATCGGCGGAGGGAGAAACGCCACATCCTCCAACGTCACCCCGATATGGGCCCCGCTTCCCTCCAGATCATGGCACTGCTGGCAATTGTACGTGATCGTCAACCGTCTCCCCGCCTCGATGTTCGCCTGTTTCTGGTCGAAGGTCCTGACATATTTCGGAT
>JAOUDE010000212.1 GCA_029859455.1 Ignavibacteria bacterium
CACATTCCGAGTTCCATGGATGGACGACCAGGGAGAGATCCACATCAATCGCGGATATCGGATTGAAATGAACAGCGCGATCGGTCCGTACAAGGGAGGGTTGAGATTCCACCCATCCGTCAATCTCGGAATCCTGAAATTTCTTGCATTTGAACAGGTATTCAAGAACAGTCTCACCACCCTTCCGATGGGTGGTGGTAAGGGAGGTTCTGATTTCGATCCGAAGGGTCGCAGTGACAACGAAGTGATGCGCTTCTGTCAGAGTTTCATGTCGGAATTGTTCCGGCACATCGGCCCGAACACCGATGTACCGGCAGGTGACATCGGTGTCGGCGGCAGGGAGATCGGCTACCTCTTCGGACAGTACAAGAAGCTCCGGAACGAATTTACCGGCGTTCTGACCGGAAAGGGTCTTCAGTGGGGCGGTTCACTGATTCGTCCCGAAGCCACAGGCTACGGATCGGTCTATTTTGCGGCCGAGATGCTCGGGACACGCGGTGAAACGCTCGAGGGGAAGACCTGTCTGGTCTCCGGAAGCGGGAACGTCGCGCAATTCACAATCGAAAAGATCATCGACCTCGGCGGCAAGGTGGTCACCGCCTCCGATTCCAACGGTTATATCTACGACGAAAGCGGGATCGACAAGAAGAAACTACAGCAGATCATGGAGATCAAGAACGTCCGCCGCGGCCGGATCAAGGAGTATGTCGATGCGAATCCCGTCGCTGTCTTCACCCAGGTCGACAGCTCGGGTGAAGAGAATCCGCTCTGGAGTCACAAGGCTGACTGTGCCTTTCCGAGCGCGACACAGAATGAGATCTCCGAGAAGGATGCACGCAACCTGCTCAAAAACGGTGTGTACCTCGTTTCGGAAGGAGCGAACATGCCGACAACGGCGGGCGGTGTGAATACGTTTCTCGACGCCGGCATCCTTTATGGACCGGGCAAAGCGGCAAATGCCGGCGGCGTGGCGACCTCGGGACTGGAGATGGCGCAGAACAGCATGCGTCTCCCCTGGCCGCGGGAAGAGGTAGACAAACGTCTCCACCACATCATGAAAGAGATCCACAAAACCTGCGTCGATGTCGCGGAGCGGTTCGGCACACCGGGCAACTATGTCAATGGAGCAAATATCGGCGGGTTTATCAAAGTCGCCGATGCAATGATGGATCAGGGTCTGGTCTGACCCGTCCCATCGGAGCACACCATCAGACGGAGCGATGAACATCGCTCCGTTTTTTGTTATATATTCCGGTTGCCACACACGGTTTCCACCTGATGACTGAGACCTCCCATATCGAATTTGACCGCCGCTGGGTAGAACAGCGGTACGGCGCGCGGTTCCAGGCTTTCCAGAACCTCATGCCATGGCGGATCAGGGACGTGTTGATTATCTCAAGCCTGTACGACCTCTACCTGTTCGAGGAAGACGGGCGGTTGTATGAGCAGATCCGCAATGAGTACCAGGATCTGTACCTCAGTCATTTCCCCGAGTTCACCAGGGTTTCGAGCGGCAAAGAGGCGCTGGACCTCCTCCACCAGGGAAAAACCTTTGATCTGATTATCACTACCCTGCACATCGAGGACATGTCCGTCCTGAAGCTCGGGAGGGCAATTCGCGAAACAGGCCGCGATACCAGTATTGTTCTGCTGGCATTTGACAACAGCGAGGTGCGGGATATCCTGCACAGACGTGAAGCGAATATCTTCGACCGGATGTTCATCTGGCAGGGAGATTTCCGGCTCATCGTTGCGATCATCAAGACGATTGAAGATGGCAACAATGTTGCCAACGACACCGAGGCGGTCGGCGTGCAATCGATCATCCTGATCGAAGACAGTATCGAGTATTTTTCCTCTTTCCTTCCGGTCGTCTATTCAGAGGTACTGAAGCAATCGTACAGACTGATCATCGAGAGCGTCAGTCTTTCCGACCGTTATCTCCGGATGCGGGCGCGGCCCAAGATTCTGCTTGCAAGCAGCTACGAGGAGGCATGGTCGTACTATGAGAAGTACGAGGAGTGTCTGCTCGGAATTATTTCTGACGTTGACTATGAACGGAACGGGAAGCAGCATCCCACCGCAGGCCTCGAGTTTTCCCGGGAGGTCCGCGAACGAAACCCCGATCTTCCGATTATTCTCCAGTCGACCAATGCCAGCTTCGAAGAGCCGTCGCGTAAGATCGGGACCGGGTTTCTGCTGAAACATTCACCGGTTTTCCTGTATGAGCTGCGCGAGTTCATCGCGCACCACTTCGGGTTCGGGGACTTCATCTTCCGGCTTCGAAACGGGGACGAGGTCGGAAGGGCATCCGACCTCAAATCACTCGAGGAACGCCTGCACGAAGTTCCGGCCGAGAGCATCCTCTTCCATGCCGAGCGGAATCATTTCTCTGCCTGGCTCAAAGCGCGCACAGAGTTCGGCCTGGCCCGTGAACTCAAGCCGCAGAGGGTTTCCGATTACGATTCAACCGAAGCCCTCCGGGCGTATCTCATTGCCTCCCTCCGGGAATACCGCATTATCCGTCAGGGAGGAAGTGTGATCGAGTTCAACAAGGAAACCTATCTTCCCTCCCGGGGGCTTGCCAGGATTGGCGGAGGATCGATCGGAGGAAAGGCGCGTGGCCTCGGGTTTGTCAACACACTGATCGCGGGCCATTTGATCGCCGAACGGTACGAAGGGATCCGCATCGGCGTTCCGCCCGGTATTGTCCTTGGCACAGAAGTGTTTGACCGGTTCATGGAGGAAAATGATCTGCTCGAATATGCACTGCAGGAACAGGACGACCAGGCGCTGGTCCGCCGTTTCCTCGACACAGGCCCGTTCCCGAGGAAGGTAACATCCGACCTGTCTTCTTTCCTTGATCAGACACCCTACCCGCTGGCTGTCCGTTCATCGAGCCTTCTCGAGGATTCCCAGTACCACCCCTTTGCCGGTATCTATGCCACCTACATGATTTCGAACAACCAGCGGGCCCGGCGCGCACGACTTCTCGAACTGACCAATACGATCAAGAAAGTGTATGCGTCGACCTATTGCCGGGCCGCCAAGGAATATGTCAAGATGACTTCTGTCAGACTTGAAGAGGAAAAGATGGCGGTGGTGCTTCAACGTGTCGTCGGCAGCACGCACGAGAACAGATTCTATCCTGATTTCGCCGGGGTAGCGCGTTCGTATAACTTCTATCCGATTGCTCCGCAGCAGCCGGATGACGGGATCGCCGCCTTGGCTCTCGGACTTGGCAAGACAGTCGCCGAGGGAGGAAGGGGCGTCCGGTTCTGCCCCCGGTTCCCCAAGCATGTGTTCCAGTTCTCATCTCCAAAGGAGGCTCTGTCCAACAATCAGACTCATTTCTATGCCCTCAAGCTTGACTCACACGGGGCTGTGCTGGATGTCGCTCAGGACCACTTCGTTCACCGCTATCCCACCAGCGTTGCGGAACACGACGGTCCACTCGCCCGTATCGGGTCCACCTATTCGCACGAAAACGATACGATCACGGAGGGACTCTCACGGTCTGGAACCCGCCTTGTTTCCTTTGCCCCGCTGCTCCAGCACAACAATTTTCCGTTGGGGGAAATTATTGATGTACTTTTGAAGATCGGTAGCTGGGGAATGGGCACGCCGGTCGAAATGGAGTTTGCCGTCAACCTCACGACCGCGAGCGGGACGCCGATGGAGTTTGCGTTGCTTCAGATCAGACCTCTTGCGGCAAGGACAGGCGAACTGGAAGAACTGGATTTCGAGGAGATCGAAGGCCCGGAACTTCTCTGTGAAAGCGATCAGGTTCTCGGCAACGGTATGATCCGCGATATCGCGGATATCGTCGCGGTTCCGGTCGATGGATTTGACCGGTCGACCACGATCGATGTTGCCCGGGAGATCGCCACATTGAACACGAAATTGATGAAGGAAGGGCGCCCCTATCTCCTCATCGGCCCGGGCCGTTGGGGAAGTCTCGATCCATGGCTGGGCATTCCGGTTAAATGGGAGCAGATCTGCGGTGCACGCGCCGTGGTGGAATCCGGATTCGGTGACATCGACATCGTCCCGTCACAGGGATCGCATTTCTTTCAGAACATTACTTCGTTCCAGGTTGCATATTTCACCGTGAATCCAAGGAGTGAAGGGAGCCGGCTTGACTGGGAATGGCTTCAACGGTTTGAACCTGCGGAACGGATGGACCATGCGATCCACTACAGGTTCGATACTCCTTTGACAGTCAAAGTGAATGGCCACCAGCGGAAAGGGGTGATTCTGAAGCCGGGGTACGAGGAGGAGTAGGATTACTTTGTTTTCGGTGAGGAGGCCGGTTTTCCCGCCACTTCGCTGATTGCCTGCTTGATCTCGTGCATATCCATCCTCCCCTTCCTGAGGTAGCGAACATCCTGCATCTGAAGCTCCAGCACTTCCTTCGCGCTCAGTTCCCGCCCGCTGATGATGAGGATCGGAATGTTCTTCGTTTCCGGATCACCCTTCAGCTCACCGATGAACTCCATCCCTCCCTTCTTCCGGAGGGCCAGGTCCATCAGGATGGCAGATGGATTGTGTTTCTTCGCCCAACCCAGAATATCCTCTTCTTCAACCGGAAACTGAACACCGGCAAACCCCATATCCTCAATCAGGTACTTCATCAGATTTGAGAAATCGTCGCTATCTTCTACGATCAGAATGGATCGCTTCTCCTCCGGTTGGGCAGTCTTGGGCATTGCGTTCGCTGTTTGGGAAACGTTATTGGATTGACAGGAAAGGTTGATAAAATAATACGGCAATCAGGGCAAGAAGTCAACCTCCCGCAGAGTGTGGAACAGATGCCCCTCCCCAATATGGTCCTGATGGTCCGATGGCGGAGGTTTGGCTATTTCTGCATATTCCCCGGACGGGCATTCAGGGACCAGTCATACGGAAAGTAGTCGAATTCCAGGTCCTCCGACCAGAGCAGTTTCTTTGCTTCCGGGTCTGTCACATACCTGGCAAGGAAGAGCCTCACACTCCCGGCGTCCTCCTCAAAATCAGATTCATACCAGTCAAAAATCCTTGAGATCGTCACGGTCCCGTCTGCCGTATCGAACCGGTTCA
>JAOUDE010000213.1 GCA_029859455.1 Ignavibacteria bacterium
TCATGTCATCACATAGGGATCGAGGTTCTCACGCAGAGCGGCGCGGGCTCTCCTGAGCCGCGACTTGGTCGCTTCCACCGTTATGTTCAACGCTTTTGAGGTCTCAAGTGCACTCAACCCTTCCAGGTCCCGGAGGACAAACACAAGACGATATGACATCGGCAGCTTCCTTATTGCGTTGTCCAACGCTTCACGAAGCTCCCTGTCCATAACACGGTCAAGCGGAGAACGTCCCTCCCTTGAGGAGGGGAGCGATACCCTCGCGTTGACGATTTCATCATTGTAACTCACATGAGCTTTTTGCGATTTCTCACTCCGAAATTTCATCAGGCAATGGTTTGTTACAATCCTGTAGAGCCACGTGCTGAGGCGCGCCCTTCCATCGAACTGGTTCAGCTTGCGGTACATATTGACAAAGGTATCCTGAAACGCCTCCTCTGCCTTCTCCCGGTCACGGCACACCTTGAAGGCGTACCGGTACACAACACCTTCAAGATTCCTGACCAGTTTCGTAAAGGCCGCCTGATCCCCTGCTCTTGCTCTTGCCAGCAGCTCTTTTTCAGCTTTCTTGCTGGCAACCGGATTGGCTTTTCCCGCCGGCTTCATACTCCAATGTAACAAATCAGTTGGGCGCTACCAACCAGCGCTTTCCAGGATCTGTTTCCATAGAAGACCGGGGCAACCGGAACTGATGAATCACAATGCAGCACCGCCGCCACACCTGTAACAAGGCAACACGCCACAGGCACAGTCTTGATTCTGCGAACAAATCTTCGTATTATCTTTGCACCTTTGACTAAAGCCGCACTCCGACACCCCCCCTACTTTGGGCCATTTCCTCGGAGAGAGCCTTTTTTGCCACAAACATGAGTTTCATTTTCCTCACGGAGGACAATTACATGCCTTTATTGACAAGAATTCTTTTCTGTTTCATTGCACTGGTCTTCGCAGTTGCACCATCCGGCACAATGATGGCACAGGAAGACACGACTGCGGTTCCGGTGTTCGGCTGGACGCACAGCCTCATTGCCGGATTCGGCCTGACTCAGGCCTCATACACCAACTGGGCTTCCGGCGGCGAAAACTCCCTCGCGTTCACAGCCACAGCGGACGGAAAATCGACCCAGGACATGGAAACAACCAACTGGGAGACCTCATACAAGTTCGCATATGGACAGTCCCGTGTCGGCACCCAGGGACTCCGGAAGACCGATGACAAGATTGACATCTCTTCCGTGCTTATGTTCAAGTTGTGGAACGAGTTCAATCCATATGCAGCAGCCACCTTCAAGAGCCAGTTTACAACCGGCTACGAGTACGACGCAGTGGGTACCCGGACCGCCGTATCCGCCTGGTTTGATCCTGCCTACATGACTCAGACGGCCGGCATTGAATACAAACCGAGTGCATTGATCAAGACACGCTTCGGTGCAGGTTTTCGCGAGACCATTACCTCGAAGTACCCGGTGTATGCCGACGATCCGGAGACAGTTGAAATCGAGACAACGCTGTTCCAGGGGATTCTGGAATCGGTCACCGATCTCGAGTGGGTGATCGAGGAGAACATCGTGTTTACCTCGAAACTGGAGATGATCGCGCCTTTCGAATCAATGGATCGTATCATAGTGCGGAATGACAACGTTCTTGCTGCGAAAGTGGGGGATTATTTCACCACCAAGCTCAATGTCGAACTCCTGAACGACTGGCGTGTCACGCGCCGGACACAGGTACGGGAGACGGTTTCGATCGGTATAAGCTACGCCCTTCTCTGATTTCCCTCCATGTTCTCTGAGCCGGAGTACTCCTCCGGCTCAGAGATTGTGATACCCCCCCCCCGGTACACTTCCCGGTTCTTTGATTCTTTGCGGAGAAATGGCGAACTTTATCCGTTGTCATCACTGAACGAAATACTGTGATCCATCCGGTCATCCATACTTTTTGCTGCCTGCTTCTGGCAACAAACTACTTTGCTTTCCAGGTTGAACTCTTTGAAGAGGAATACGAGCAGAACCATCGCACAATGTCAGAATGTGAGAGCTTCGCAGCTCCGACTCTGACCTGGGAATCATTTGACAAGAACAATGCTCCGAAAGCCTTCACCATTGAACCCCTGTTGTTCGGAACGGTGGTTGCTGTTTGTGGAGCGCAATCAGTCCACAAACCCCCTCCCCGCCGTCAGACCTCCATTATCCGTGACAAATCACCACCTTCCGGCCTTCGAACAACAGTCCAGAAACGTTTCAATGCACTGAGCGTCTGACGGGCAGCTTCAACCCGGGGCCTCAGAAACGTGGACAGGTCCATCAAACGATCCACCAGACGGATATTCCATGCGAATCTTTTCCATCGCTCTTTTCGGAGTCCTGGTTCCGGCCGGTTTCGGCCATACCTTCACGTACGCACAGGACAGTACAGCCGTACTGACCGATACCACGATCACGTATTCAATCGATGAGGTTGTGGTCACCGGGACCCGAACGTACAAGAGGATTATCGACATCCCTTTTTCCATCCAGCGGGTCGGGCAGAGTCAGTTCCGGTTCGACCGGAAGGTCAGCACATACGACGTACTCGGGTCGGTACCGGGCCTCTTCATGGAATCACGCTACGGGAACCATGACACCCGTCTCTCGATCCGCGGCTTCGGGAGCAGGTCCAACAGCGGCATCAGAGGGGTCCGGATCCTGCTCGACGGGATTCCGGAATCGGAACCAGACGGGCAGACCAGGATCGAAGCAATCGATTTCCAGTCGATCGGAAGCATTGAGATCGTTAAGGGAAATTCCTCCTCCTTGTACACGAATGCCCCGGGAGGCGTGATCAATTTCATCAATGACAATACGTTTCCCAGCAGCCACCTGATCAGTTTCAACCAGTTCGGATCGTTCGGGCTGCGCCAGAACGGATTCAAGACCGGCATCCGCACACATGAATACGGGTTTCTCACCACGTACTCGTATCACCAGGCCAGGGGTTACCGCGCACACAGTGAAGATTACTGGCATATCCTGAATTCGGTCCTTGAAGCCTCTCCCGGTGACGACTCAAAACTGAGCGTCCATGGATACTTCGTCGACGGCCTGATCCGGCTCCCCGGATCCCTGACGGCCGAACAGTTCCGGATCGATCCGTATCAGGCAAATCAGCGCGACGTTGATCGGGACTCCAAGCGAATCTCAAGAAAAGGACGGGTCGGAATCCGCTACCAGTCGTTCTTCGGAGAAGCAAACAACCATGAGGTGGAAGTTACGACGTACGGAACTTTCAAGTACTTTGAGCGAACAAGCAATGTCTACCGGATCATCAACCGTACAGGCCTGGGCGCGAGCGGACGGTATGTCTACCATTACCCGATGTTCGGCCGTCGTCACGAATTCTCCGTCGGTGGAGATGTGTTCTACCAGGGGGGACCGATCGAGTTTTACCAGAATATCGGCGGTATGAAGAGCGATATTCTGACCGGTCTGACTGATGAAACGATCAGCAACGCCGGCGCGTATTTCCAGATGACATTCAACCTTCTCCCGGAACAGATGGATCTGCTGTTGACCGGCCGTTACGATAAGGTGGTCTTCGATGTCAGGAATCAGATTCTGGCGGCCCAGAACTCATACCGGCGATTCGAAGATTTTACCCCAAAAGCGGCGCTCAATTATAAACTCACACCGACGATCGCCCTCTACACTTCGTACGGACTGAGTTTCGATTCGCCGGCAGGGAACGAACTGGATAACTTCCCCACCAGCTCCGATCCGAACTCCCTGCTGAATCCCGACCTGGAACCCCAGGAATCGAAGAACTTCGAGCTTGGCATCAAGGGGAATGTGATCGCATTCAATGCTCCGGTCTTTGAACGGGTGGGATTCGAAGTAACCTATTTCCATTCGCTGATCGAAAATGAGATCGTCCCGTTTGAAGTCTTCGGAGACGTCTTCTTCCGTAATTCGGCCCGGACCAGAAAACAGGGTGTCGAGGTTGGCGTAGAAGCAACGATCATCCCAGGTCTCACAGCCAACGTTGCCTATACTTACTCCAATTTCACGTACGACGAGTACAGGGCGGGAGTGGTCCAGTTCGATTCTGTCGGAAATATCGTCACATCGAATCAGGATTTCTCCGGAAATATCGCACCGAGCACCCCGATGCACTACGGCTCTGTTTCCCTGTCTTACAACCACGATTTCTCGGAGCAGGTGGGTGCGTTCCTGAAGGGGACATACCGGTATGCAACCGGCATGTATGTGGATGATGCGAACTCTGCAAAAACCGAGGGATACGGGCTCACGGGTCTCACGGGAGGAACGGACCTGACGTTTGGATCGTTCAACATTCTGCTCTCTGGCGGCGTTCAGAACATCGCTGACAAAGTGTACGTCGCCTTCGTTAACACCAATTCTGCGCGGGAGGAGTTTTACGAAGCGGGAGAGCCGGTCAATTATTTCGGAAGCATTAATCTGGGGTATACGTTTTGAAGAAGAAGGGATGGGACATCATGAGGGGATTCAACCGGGCACTCGCCCTGATTACCACTGTGACATTATCTGCCAGCTGCATTCTCACAGCCGGTCAGCCGGCAGGAGGCTCCCTTTCGGTCGGTGAGAGTTTTCGGATCTACCCGAGCATGGTGTCGCAATCGGAAACATTCATTGCCCGTCACCCCGGCAACCATTCGATTCTTTTCGTCAGCGCTAACACGATCAACCTGATGACGGGGTTTGTCAGCGAAGGCGTGTATGTCTCCACGGATGCCGGGACCTCCTGGAGGGGATCCGATACCTGCAGCGGAACACCGATCAATTTCCATGGCGGCGACCCCGGCATCGCAATTGACAAAGACGGGAGATTTGTGCTGATCCGCCTCGGAAACACCGTTGATGGGTTGTATTCTCATTTTTCGACCGACAACGGGCTCACCTGGTCATCCCAGCGGACAGTGACACTGAATCAGCAGGACCGCGCGACATGCGCCTCCGATGGAAATCCGGCGAGTCCATACTACGGAAGGAGCTACGCGGCCTGGGTTGAGTTTGCAATCCCCTACCCCGTTCGGTTCGTGTTTACGGATGACGGT
>JAOUDE010000214.1 GCA_029859455.1 Ignavibacteria bacterium
TCTTCAAGGAGTACGGTCATGATCGTATGGAGTCGCCGTGCTCCGATATTTTCCACCTGTTCATTCACTTCGCCGGCAATCTTTGCAATTTCCCGTATTCCGTCTTCCGCAAACGTGATATCGACTCCGTCCGTTGCGATCAGCGCCTTGTACTGACGGCTGAGGGAGTTCTCCGGCTTGGTGAGGATGTTCACAAAGTCTTCTTCCGTCAGACTGTTCAGTTCGACACGGATCGGGAAGCGTCCCTGAAGTTCCGGTATCAGATCTGATGGCTTGGATACATGAAAGGCGCCGGAGGCGATGAAAAGGACATGGTCGGTTCTGACCATTCCGTATTTTGTCAGGACATTGGAGCCTTCGACAATCGGCAGGAGGTCACGTTGAACTCCTTCTCTCGAGACGTCGGGCGAGCCGGTCGTCTTGGCTCCTGCAATCTTGTCGATTTCATCGATGAAGACGATTCCGGAGTTCTCCACCCGCTGGATCGCATCCCTGATCGCGGCATCATGGTCAATCAGTTTCTGAGCTTCCTCGTTGGTCAGGAGGACCCTTGCTTCGGCGATGGTCACCTTTCTCCGTTTCATCTTTTTCGGCAGGATACCGCCGAAAATGTCCTGGAGATTGATCCCCATCTCCTCCATGTTAACCGGGCCGATCACCTGCATGCCAGATCCCGATGGTGCCGCAGGAAGATCGAGTTCGATCGTTCGGTCGTCGAGGTCTCCCTTTCTCAGCTTTTCACGGAATTTTTCGCGTGTGTTCTGCTTCTCCGGTTCGTCCGGCGCGGGGTTTCCTTCCGTGTCAACCGGGCGGGTCTGCGGTCGTGAGGGGACCAGAATATCAAGGAGCCGCTCCTCGCTGAGCTGGACGGCTTTCTGGTTGACTTCCGCGCGCCGTTCCGCTTTGACCATGGTGACCGCGTACTCCGTTATGTCCCGGATAATCGATTCCACGTCTCTTCCGACATAACCGACTTCCGTAAATTTGGAAGCTTCCACCTTAATGAACGGGGCATTGGTCAGTTTCGAGACTCTGCGCGCAATCTCCGTCTTTCCAACGCCGGTGGGACCGATCATGATGATATTGTTCGGCATGATCTCTTCGCGCAGGTTGCCCGGTGTCCGGAGCCGTCTCCACCTGTTGCGCAGGGCGATCGCGACCGATCGTTTTGCAAGGTGCTGACCGATAATGAATTTGTCGAGCTCGCGGACAATCATCCGCGGTGTCAGGTCTGAGTCGTTCTGAATCGTCATTGGCTGTTCTGGAGTTCGAGTACTGTCAGATTGGAGTTGGAATATATGCAGATATCAGCGGCGGCAAGAAGGGACTCGCGAACAATCTCTTCAGCGTTCAGGGTCGAATGACGCGTGAGCATTCTCGCGGCGGCGAGTGCGTAACTGCCTCCGGAGCCGATTGCTACAATCCCGTCGTCCGGCTCTACGACTTCGCCGGTACCGGAGATAACGAGGGCTTTGTCAGCGCTGAGAACCGCAAGCAGAGCTTCAAGGTGCCTCAGATATTTGTCCGTCCGCCATTCACGGGCGAGTTCCACGGCGGCCCGCTCGACATTCCCTCTCGTTTTCTCAAGCTGTTCCTCGAAGCGAGCGAAAAGTGTGAAGGAGTCTGCCGCGGAGCCTGCGAATCCGGCCAGGATCGAATCGTTGTGAAGCCGGCGGACCTTCCTGGCCGAATGTTTCATGACCGTCTGTCCGACAGTGACCTGGCCATCCGAACCGATGACGGTGGAACCGTTGTGGGTAAGTCCAAGGACGGTTGTTGACAGGATCTTCTTGTTCATAGGTTCTTGCTACAGTTCCCTTCGGAGTCGCGCGACAGGAATGTCCATCTGTTCCCGGTACTTGGCAACCGTGCGCCGGGCGATGTTCAACCCTTTTGCATTCAACATCTGTTTAAGCTTATCATCACTGTACGGCTTCATCTTGTCTTCTGCGTCGATCAGCTTCTTCAGCAGGAGCTTGACCTCCTTGTTCGATACATCCTCCCCGTCGTCCGATTCGATCTTGTCACTGAAAAAATGTCTCAGTTCGAACGTGCCGTAGTCAGTCTGTACCGCTTTCTTGCTGACAACTCTGCTGATGGTGGAGATGTCCATGCCGATGATTTCCGCGATATCCTTGTAGATCAGCGGCTTGAGTCCTTTGCCGCTCTCGAAAAACGTCTTTTGTTTGTCCAGAATCGTCTCCATCACCCTCTGCATCGTCTGGCGGCGCTGGTGCAGGGAATTGATGAACCACTTCGCTTTTTCAAAATCCTGACGGATATAATCCTTCGCCTCTCTTGATACGCCGTTGTTCTTCCGTTTGGACATCATCTCCCGGTATCCGCGGTTGATCCGGAGGGGTGGAATGCTCCTGTCGTTCAGGGAGATGATGAAATCACCATTCTCCTCCTGAGTCACAATGAAGTCGGGGTTCAGGTAGTTCTGCTGTGGGCTGAAGATTCCCTCTCCCGGTTTCGGGTTCAGGTGCTGGATCACATGGAGAATGCATTTCAGCTGATCAAGAGAAATGTCGAGGGATCCGGCGAGTTCCTCATAATGCTTCTTGCTGAACGCGCCCCAATGGTCCGTGAGGATTCTGATCGCGAGTTCCTTTATCTGAGGATCGGCCGTGGAGATCTCCATCTGCACCAGCAGGCACTCCCGGAGGTCACGGGAGCCGATTCCAGGAGGGTCCAGTTTCTGAATCCGTTTCAGGACCGACTCCGCTTTCTCAACCGTGATGGGAGGGCCGTTGGTCGACAGCGTCAGGTCCTGTGCGATTTTTTCCAGCGGCCTCCGGAGATAGCCGTCCTCTGACAGGTTGCCGATAATCTCCTCGCCGATGATCGTTTCCTCTTCGCTGATCGGGAGGAGGTAGAACTGGGACAGCACCGACTCATACAATGTGATGGTCTCAGGGACCGGGATCTCGTCACGTTCCTCATTCGATGAAGTCCCTGACGAGACTTTATGCCCCTGCTCATCGTTCAGGAAGTCCTCTATATCGTATTCGTCCTCCTTCTCCGCTTCTTCCTTTTCATCCGTTGCCGGCTCTTCCTCCACCTGCTCCGTCTCTTCCTCATGGCCCTCTTCCAGCAGGATGTTCCTTTCGATCTCCGCCTTGATCGCCTGTTCAAGCGCCATTGTGGGGAGCTGGAGCATTTTCAGGTATTGTACCTGCTGCGGGGAAAGAGTCCCCCGCTGAATCTGGTGCTGCCTCATCGAAGGTCCGATCATGACCCTCTCCGTGATGGTTGTTGATCAATGGACTTGCAGGTCTTGCTGAATTCCTCATACCACGCCTCTCCGAACTTTCGGATCAGCGGAACTCTCAGGAATTCATGCAGATATGTATTCTGTTTTTTCCCCTCATCACGTCCCGGCCCGCACTCGCCGATCTGTTCGTAACGGAGAATGTCGTTCTCCGAACTTCTGACCCTGACAGGAAAGAGATGGCAGGAGAGAGGCTTCCTCCAGGAAGTTTCTCCCTGCAGGTATGCCCGCTCGAATCCGCAGCGTGCAATTCCGTTTTCGGTGTAGCTGAAGACGCACGCCTTCTCGTCGATGCATGGCGTCGTCCGCGTGCCCGGCATTCCTTCGGATAATCCATTCCTGTCGATCGAAGCCACATGCTCCGCCGGGAGGTATTTCCGGACCGCGCCGATTGCCGCTTGCATCTCGGCGAGCTCTGCCTCCTCCAGCGGTGCGCCCCGCCCACCCGGCATGGTACAGCAGGCTCCCCTGCACGATGCCGTATCACAGGCAAACCGGCTGGTGGCAAGCTCGGACTGAAACAATACGTTTGCGACCTGATTCATTCGTTTCCTGTAAAAAGGATAGAACAAATTTTCAAAAAAGCAAATGTGGAACGAAATTTGCTATGTTTTTTGGAACAGCTTTCCTGGCAATGGCCTGACCAGTCCCTTCAGTTCCAATCCGAGCAGTTCTACCAGTACCTCGTGCGCCGGCATCCCGGCTGAGGTTGCTATCCGGTCGATATGGATCGGCTCCCTGGGAATGATCTCAAGGACTTTCTGCTCAAAAAGGGTGAGAGTTGGAGGCGCAGCTGGCGGGAGTATCGGATTGTGGCCGTTCTCCGGGAGGTGAGGAGAAAGTTCCGCGATGATATCGTCGATTGATTCAGTCAGCTTGGCTCTCCCCTCCTTGATCAGGAGGTTGGTGCCGCTTTCTTTTCCACTGTCGAGAGGAGAGGGGAGAGCGAAGACCTCCCGGTTCTGCTCGAGCGCGATCGATGCAGTGATCATCGCGCCGCCGCGAACACCGGTTTCGATGACCAGTGTGCCGGCAGACAGCCCGCTGATAACCCTGTTCCTCCGGGGGAAATTGACTGCGTCCGGCTGTGTCCCCATCGGGAACTCACTGACAAGTGCACCCCTCCCGGCAATGGAACGAGCAAGGGGTCTGTTCTCCGGCGGGTACACGACGTCGATCCCCGAGCCGATGACGGCGATGGTGCGCCCGCCGCATTCCAGGGCGGTGGTGTGGGCGAGCGTATCGATTCCCCGGGCCAGGCCGCTCACAATGCAGAATCCGCTTTGCACCAGTGCGCGCGTAAATTCCCCGGTCAACCGCCTCCCGTATTCTGTCGGACGGCGCGTCCCAACCACAGCAACCGCACGGACGTCCGAAGTTGCAAACTCCCCTCGTACAAACAGAAATGTCGGTGGGTGGGAGGCGCATCTCAGGTTCTCGGGATAGTCCTCATCCCAGAGTGTAACCAGCTTTCCGTCGGCAGCCGCAAGCTTCCCGATCTGGCGTTCCGCCGTACGGAGCCCTTCATGCGAATGATCCCGGACGGCCCTGAGAACGGAGTCAGCAGTCCGGCGGTCCATCGCTTCGACCTGATGCAGTTCGTGCAGGGATGCACGGAGAATCCCCCGCGTTCCGCGGAAATGACGGACCATCGAATTGAGGCGCGCCGGCCCTACGCCCGGAATCAATCCGAGGAACAGCAGTTCCCGGTTCTCGATCTCCATTGGTGGCTCCGTGTGACAATGTGAAACGACGGCGGGTGTTACGGCAGGTCAGCGGGCCGAGCC
>JAOUDE010000215.1 GCA_029859455.1 Ignavibacteria bacterium
CTGGTGTTGGAGATCAGAGCGTAGATGTAAGAGGGTTCGGCCGGCGACACGGCCAGTGCGACGCGCCTGCCGCCGGAAGGGAGGCCGTTGGTCAGTGCAATCCACGTCACCCCTGCATCCGTCGATCGCAGGATATTCCCCAGATTGCCTGACGCATACATCGTTCCGGGAGAACCCGGCTTGAATTCAAGATCAAAGATCCGCACGGACGACCGCTCTTCCCACGTAACCCCTCCGTCGGTGGAGCGGTGAATTCCGGTGCCGGCGGCAATGACCACATTCGGTTCGTCCGGTTTGACAAGAACGCGGTTCAGAAGAACGCCCTCTTCGGTCATCCAGCTCAAGCCTGTGGCCTGCCATGTTTCCCCCGCATCGGTCGATTTCATCACGCCGACGCTGTAGTCATCCGACGCGTCTCCGTCACCGGTCGCTATGTACATGACGGACGGATTCACCGGATCGAACGCAATGTCGGTAACGCCGAGAGAGGGAAGATCGTCGGTAGTGGTCGACCAGGTGAACCCGCCGTTCATCGATTTCCAGAGTCCTCCGGCCGCGGCACCGACCCAGATCGCGGAGGCGTTCAGCGGGTTAATCCGGACACAGTTCAGTCGTCCCAGCCCGGAGTATCCTCCCGGAGATGTTTCCGGACCGATCTCGGTCCAGTTTGCAACCGCCGACCTGGATTCACCCCTTCGGGAAAGGACCCTTCGGTACTCTTCATAGAGATGAGTCCTTCCGGGAAACCGGCCGGAAGGGAAAACCCTCTGCTCCCAGAACCACTCCCAGCGCTTGAACGGTTTCCATCCCTTCCCTTTCTCTTCCGTGTCTCTCGTGTCCCAATAGCGGTTGGCTGCGTCTCTGATGGTGTAGAAATTCAGACGATCATCCTGTGGAACCGAGGCGAGCCAGGGCTGTGCAGAAATCTGACAAAATGGGAGTATGAGAAAAGAGAGAATGATGATAGCAGTCCGCATCAGGCTTCCTGGTAGTTGAGATGTTGGACAGACGGGGAGGACTCCCGGTCACGAGGGGAGGACAGAAACAAAGAAGGCAAAACAATAAAAAGAATCAATCATTTCCACGATCGTTCCTCAGGTTGATGCATTGTGCCCTCTGTCATCCTGAGAAATCCCCTGAGGTGACAGGACTACAGCAACTTGACTTTCGTTCAGAATCAGGCTTCTTTCTGCTGTCACACTCTCTGTCCGTCACCAGCAGGAGTTTCATGATATGGGTCGCCTCCCCATCTCCTTCCTCATCCTCCTCCCTTTGATCGCTCATCAGGCCCGGAGCCAACCGCATCAGACTCTCCCTCATGAAACACCCACAGACCAGTATATCCTGGTTGCGAGAGAATCGATGAGGCGGTCCCCGGCGTACCTCTACTCACAAAAAGGGTTCAGTATTGTTCAGGTCAATGTCGATTCTTCCGGAATGAACATTGTCGGTGATGCAGGGAACGAACCCTCGATTGCCGTTCACCCGACTGACCCTGATAAGCTTGCGATCGGATGGCGGCAGTTTGATACGATCACCAGCAACTTCCGCCAGGCAGGGTACGGATATTCAAATGATGGCGGCCAGTCGTGGACCTTCCCCGGGGTGCTTGATCCCGGGGTCTTCCGCTCGGACCCTGTTCTGGGAGCCGATACTGAAGGGAAGTTCTTTTATCACAGCCTCGCCACCGACCCTGACTATCACTGCACACTGTTCACTGATACGACGGGTGGTGCCGGATGGGACAGCGGAACATACGCGTACGGGGGAGACAAGGCATGGATGGCAATCGACCGTACCGAAGGAATCGGCCGCGATCAGCTTTATTTCGCCTGGGACTGGGCCGGTTGCTGCGGAGATGACTGGTTCACCAGGTCAACGACAAGAGGCGCCTCCTTCGATCCGCCGGTTCCCGTGCCCGAAGATCCGATCTGGGGTGTGACGACGGTGGGGCCGGACGGCTCCGTGTATGTGGCAGGGAGGAGAACGTCGACAAACGAAGAGTTTGTCGTAGCCAAATCCTCGACCGTTCAGGACTCCTCCGCCGGACTGGCATTCGATTTCGCCGTCCAGGTTGAGATGGGAGGAAATCACGAATTTTCGATTGGTATTGGTCCGAACCCCGGCGGACTGCAGGGCCAGGTGTGGATCGATGCCGATCATTCCAACGGTCCGCACGCGGGCAATATCTATGTTCTCTGTTCCGTGAACCCGCCGGGGTCCGACCCGCTCGATGTTCACTTCGTCCGGAGCATTGACGGGGGGGAAACCTGGAGTGCACCGGTCAGGATCAACGATGACTCATCCAGCACGGCGTGGCAGTGGTTCGGGACGATGTCCGTCTCTCCGGGCGGAAGGATCGATGTGGTCTGGCTGGATACACGAAACGGACCAGGGGTTCATTCCGCACTGTTCTATTCGTATTCGTTCGATGGTGGGGAAACCTGGTCCCAGAACGAACAACTCTCCGACTCATTCAACCCGCATCTTGGCTGGCCGAACCAGAACAAGCTGGGAGACTATTTCGACATGGTCTCGCTCGATGAAGGGGCACACCTTGCCTGGGCCGCGACCTTCAACGGCGAGCAGGATGTGTACTACAGCTGGATCGAAGCTCCGGTTACCGGCGTCGCCGGTCCGACGGAATACCCTGATCGCTTCGCCTTGATACAGAACTACCCGAACCCCTTCAACGGCGTTTCGAATTTCGGATTCACGATTTCGGAACCGGCTGATGTTTCCCTGGTGATCTATGACATTCTGGGACGAAAAGTAGGAACGCTTGTCAATGAGCGGCTCGCACCCGGCACCTACCGGCGCCAGTGGAATGGGCGCCACCTGCCGAGCGGGATCTACTTTTACAGGCTGCAGGCGGCCGGACTCACGGAAACGAAGACCCTCGTTTTGCTACAATAGCAGGAGGATGCGACCGGGCGGACCGTATCGACGCAAGGACTTCTTCTATTTTACAAGCAACATCTTCCTGACGGCGCTGTATCTCTCCTCCGATCCATCCAGGGCAACAGCCTCCAGCCGATAGAAATACAATCCGGACGATCTGGTGCCGGTCCAGGTTGCGGTATAGGATCCGGGACCCTGAACACCGTCAACAAGAAGCGCCACCCTCTCCCCCAGCGTGTTGAAGATATCCAGTTTCACCTTGCTGAGAGCCGGAAGCGCATAGTGTATCTCCGTGCTCGGATTGAATGGATTGGGATAGTTGCCGATCAGCGACATCTCCGTTGGTGCAGATTCCATTGATGCTTCTCCATGCACCGGCAACAGTCCGGCAGTGGAAGCCTGCACGGTAAACGTCGCGTCATCACTATCGGACAACCCACCCGGATCGGTCACGGTAAATGTGATCGTTTCGCTCCCGGTCCAGCCGCCGGGAGCCTGCACTTTGAACCCCCGCTTCACCGGATGCCAGCGGACGACGAGCGACGTCTGGCCCGACCAGCTCCAGTTCAGAAGTGAGTCCGCATGGTCAGGGTCTGCGACAAGGACATCTGCTCTGATCGGCGTAAACCGCTGACCCGGCTGAACGGTCTGATCCGGGATGTCGGCGAGCACCGGTGGCTGCCCTGTCAGCACCAGACTCAGAATGAACGCTGCATTCGAGGCAGTAATGGTAACATGCTCCTCATTCTCTGTCGATGCGGGGAAATAAACCGAACCGAACGGGGTTTTCTCCAGAAGGTCAGGGTCACTGTTCAGATCGTGGAAGAGATCGACCGGAGTCTGATCGGAATTCCTGAGATCCAGCGCGCTCACTGATGGGATGAACGAATGACTCGGAAAGGCAGTTGTGATGTCTCCATAGTCCACATCAATATCAGCGAGTTCCTGCATCGATGCACGCAGACCCCCCGGGGCATTGTCATGCGGATCCGTGCCGTCGATGAAGACCGACAATGCATCATCGGGCAGAGGCCAGATCTGGTCGACCCTCCCTTCGAAGATCATTGTGTTCGGCCCGCCGTCAGGCACTGCCCAGCAGTTGCCAATGATATCGACAAGGAAGCTGAAGTATTCATAGTCGACTATTTGGGCGCCGGGGACCATCGGCACTCCCCCGATCCCCGTCTGCCCGCCGGCAGCCCCGGCCCCGCTCCCGTTCGCGATCGCGGCGGTACGGGGCTCCGAAGGATATTCTCCGAGCGCAGTCAATTCGCTGAGGAAGGTCGACCGGAGCGGGTTGACCGCCGTTCCGGTCGTGTGATGATACACAAGCATCTGCTGGGCACCGGGAGAATTCAGTCTGCCCAGAAACTCGTTCGCCGTTCCATCATGTTCCGAGAAGAACTCTACCCAATGCTGAAGGCCAAGGGGAATATTCGCCCCCTGGTGCGGACTGTCGAACGACAGAAACAAATCGGTCTCATGATCCACGCCGTTGACTTCCATCCAGGCAAGGGCATGTCGACCGATCAGCCCGCCCATGCTGGCGCCGGTAACAAGGAGGTCCGCGGTGCCGCTCCGGGCAGCGATCACCTGCTCGATCAGACTCACGAGTGCAAAGCTGTTCCGCTGCAGATAATCGGTCCCCTCATGAAAATTGAGAATGATCAGATCAAACCCTGTATCCTGCAGGGTACCGGCCAGATCCTCTGTGGTGAGCAGATCATAGATCTCCTCCCAGCCATAGGAATTGTCAAGGTCGAATCCTTCCACAAAAATAATCGGGTTAGTCACCACGGTGTTCCCCGTTCCAAGAAAGATGTATGCATCGTACCCGGCAAAAACACCCAGATATGACCGTGTGGCGGTCTGATTCTCCCAGTAAATGTCAGGCGCCATCGCCTCAGCCGGAAACCCCTGGATTCTCTTCACGTCGAACAGGAATGAACTGGTAAGGAGTCCGCTTGAACCCGAAGACCGGACAGTGATCGTCCTGATGCCGGCGGACTGATAGCTGACCTGCACCGTCCCGTTGCGTGAAACGCTCCTGAACCCGAGGCCGTCATCAAAGTCGATCTCGATCGTCGCCGAACGATCCTCGGAAAAGAAGAAATCTTCTTCCAGGCCGAA
>JAOUDE010000216.1 GCA_029859455.1 Ignavibacteria bacterium
ACGCGTTTCCAGCCTTCCCTCCCGATGGAAGGGCCGATATCGGATTTCCGGCATCACAGGCGAATGAGACTCCCCAGGACGCCGCAACCGGAACGCGAGTCCCTCGGGAAATCGCTCGAACCCGGAAGTGAATTCGGGCTCGATTTCAGCTGTTACGTAAAGGGGCCTTTCGCTGTTATTCAGGAAAAACGATCTGATCAACCCGACAAACCTCGCCTGGATGAGCGCCGGATCATAAGGCAGATCCCGTTCGAATTTCTCGAGCTCCCTCGCGAACAGATCGACCTCCTTCCTGGATCTTTCGATAAGCCATGGATACCGCCGCTCCAGTTCCTTCAAATACCATGACCGGCGAAGAAGCTCCTTATCAATCACCACCACATCGGGGCGGAGCGAGTCCACCGCCTGATAATAGTACGAGGCCGAAACCCAGAAATCCCATTGAAACGACATGACCAATGCATTTGGTCCGAAAGAGGAGAACATGTTATGCGTATAGTCCTCTACCAGGTGGTTTGCACTCTCATCCCTCGATGAAAAATTCAGGAAGAGGGGAAGGAGCGCGCAAACGAGGAGCGGGACCGACGGGACACCGGCTCTTCCCGACTTCCGCTCACCCCATTTCAGAATCGTACGGATACCGTATGCCCCCCAGATCGCCAGAACAAAATACGCCAGCAGGAAATAGGAATCGATATCGTGAATATCATAATTGATCGCATAGCCGACACAGGTGACAAAGAACAGCACCGTCGCCCAGGCATACCGTCTCTGCTTCCGCCACATCACACGCACACCAATCAATGCAAAACCAAGACCGACCCAGGCCGTCTGACCGCCCAGCTCGCGGAGAAAATAGAGGAACTGACGCCACGCCGTTTCCGCAGAGGCGAAGATCCAGACGCTGTACTGCTTCCCGCCAATGTGCCTCAGAAACCGCTCTGGCGTAACCGGATCACCCCAGCTGAAGAGCGGATCCTGGCTGGCGCGCAGCGGAAGATACAAATACAGAGACAGCCCCAGAAGAAACGGAGGAATCATCCATCCGATCAGAGCAATGCTCTCCCGCCAGTCGCGGAATGACGGTACAGCCGACCCGGATGTCCGCGGGAGAAAGAAAAGATACAGGAGACCGATCGAGAGGAGAACGGTTGTCATGTGGTTCGTAAAGGCGAGACCAAGAACGAGTGCAAACAGTATCCACGAACGGACGGAGCGCACTTCACCTATTCCCCCGCGCCACGCTTTCAGAAAAAGGAACAACAGGGTGGGGATGAAGAAGAGATGGATGGAATAGACTTCGGCTGCGGTGGCCTGCATCCAATACACGGGTGAGAACCCGAGCATCAGGGCCGAGGCGACTGCCGGAATGAGCGCGTGCCTGATCTTTCTGACTCCTGCCTCCCTCTCGCCTTCCCCCAGCAGATGCGACAGGAGCAGAATCATCATGAACACACCCCCGGAGGAGAACAACGCGGCCATGACGTTGAGCCTGAAGATCTCCTCACCGGGAATAGGGAGATGCGAGAAGATCCAACCCACCAGAGTGAAAAGCGGGTATCCGGTCGGATGTGCGATGCCGAGCGTACAGGCAACCGCAGCCAGCTCACCGCTGTCGATAAACGTGACCCCCGGAGCGAGGGTCAACAGATACACGACGAACACACCGGCGGAGACCAGAGCGGCAGCA
The DNA here is from genome assembly GCA_029859455.1 of Ignavibacteria bacterium. Taxonomy (GTDB): domain Bacteria; phylum Bacteroidota; class Ignavibacteria; order UBA10030; family UBA6906; genus JAOUDE01. The sequence goes on from JAOUDE010000216.1 coordinate 1,691, forward strand.
AGAGGCGGGGATGCATATTTGCCGGGCGATGCGATCACTGGCTCCTGAGCCTCCCGGCAACCGATTCAAGAAGAGAGCGAACCTCCTGCATCCCAGCGGAGACGCTTTGTCGAAGCTTCGGCCCGTCCGACTGATCATGACAGCGGGAAAGGGTCTCGAGTTTTTCTCCCTCCGGAAGGATCGACCCGCGTTCCCCGATCGTCAGCCTCATCAGCTTCTCGAGATCCCGGAAGAGCCTGTACTGCTTCTCCAGAAATGCCGCCTCGGTCCGTTTGAGGACCTTCCGCGGCGCCATGCGGATGATTGTCACCGCCGGTAACGGTCCCTGGAGGGATGGAAGGCGCCTCGCTTCGGAGAGTTGAATCATCTGCGCAATAAACTCTACATCGACCATCCCGCCTGCACCCAGCTTGATATCGATATACCCGGTCCGGCGTACCCGGCTTCGCGATTCCATTTTTTTCCGCATCGCGACGATCGTATCGGTCCAACCTCCGGGTAGCGGGGAATCGTACACAAAGCTGTTGACCAGGTCGATGACAGCCGAACCGACCTTCGGGTCCCCCCACACGAGACGGATCCGTGTCATCGACTGCCGCTCCCAGAGCGAAGCACGCGTTGTCAGATAGTCACCAAGCCCCTCAACATCCGCCACGAGCGGGGCACTTCGGCCCTCGGGCCGCAGGCGTGCGTCAACATCATACAACTGTCCATGCTCGGAGATATCGGAGAGTCCGCGAACCAGGTCCTGGCAAAATCTCTCCAGGGGAGCTCGTTTCACACCTTTGCCAGACTGGCAGATGAACAGCAGATCCAGATCGCTCCCAAAACTGAGCTCCCCTGTTCCGTATTTGCCAAGAGCAAAAGCGGCGAGCGGAAGGGACCGGAGGCGTCGCCTCTTCCGGACACGGGTACCAATTGCACCTACCATTGAATCAGCAAGGTTCGTCAGCCCGGCTGTCATCTCATCAAATGTAATCACACCGAGGAGGTGCAGGATCCCGAGCATCGATTCGCTTTTATCCTTGTATGCCGGGAGTCCCGTGGCGGTTTCAGGAATCGACACCGATTCGGAATGCTGCCCTGCGCCGATCCGTTCCGGCAGCTCGGGAAAGCGGGCCATCGCCTTTGAAAGCGTAGTGCTTGTGCCGCAGACCCGCATGATCATCGACCGGAACGCCTTGTCCTTCAGCTGGCGATAAAATTGCTCGGGAAAAGCCTGCACCGAAGCAAGGTTCGCAAGGTTCGCAAGGGTCATATCAGGAACCGGCGATGCGACAATCCCCTCCAGCAGAATCCCGGCCACAGCCCGGAACGCATCGGTCTGACGGTTATCAAGTCGTCGTTCGCCGCTCATTCCGCTGCCGCCTGACAGCACCTGCATGTTCCGAAGTGCTTTCTTGTGGTCCCGGAACAGATTCCTCCTGAGGTACTCCTCCATTCCGGAGACATCCCCCAGGGACGAGGCTTTCGAACCGGGGTCCCCGGAACCGGAGAGGATCTCATCGAAAATCAGTTTCACTCCTTGAAAGTACCGGTCGATGTGCTCCGCGAATTCCTTCCGGTCGCGAAAACCGATTCCCCTCGCCAGCGCGGTGAACTCCCGTGCATCGGCAGGGAGCGTATGTGTCTGAGTATTCAGCGCAATCTGCAACCGGTGTTCCACGGTGCGGAATAAAGAATATGCAGCGGAAAGGATCTCTTTTTCGTCAGCCGACAGAAGCTTCCGTGCCGTGAGCTTCCGGATGGCTTCAAGGGTATTGCCACTTCGGACAGCTGCGTCTCTGCCACCATGAAGGAGCTGTAATGTCTGCACTGCGAATTCGATATCTCTGATCCCCCCTGCGCGGAGCTTGATATTCCCTTCCGTTGTACTCGCTTCGATCTTCTCTTTGATTCGGGAAACCGATTCGGCAGGGTTTATGAAATGCGTACGCGGGTATACAAACGGAGAGAGTTGATGCAGCAGGTGATGCCCGATTTCATGATCGCCGCCGACCGGCCTCGCCTTGATCAGCATCTGGCGCTCCCATAACTCCCCCCGCGCCTCATAATAATCGATATATCCCTGTACTGACCGCGCGAGCGGACCCGCCCCCCCCTCCGGCCTCAGCCGCGCATCCACCCTGTAGAGATGACCCTCACCGGATGATTCCGACAACAGGCGGGTGACCAACGCCGTACGCCGGACGAAATACTCGTGAAAGGTATACTCCGCATCGTCGCTCTTCACATCACCCTCTTCACCATAGACAAACATCAGGTCGATGTCGGAACTGTAGTTCAGCTCTTCACCACCCAGTTTCCCGAGGCCGATAATACAGAACGGTGTGTCCGGAAGAACCGGGAAGTGATCGGCGAGCTCGTTTGCGGCGACAAGATTTGCTCCGTCAATCATGTGATCGGCCAGACGAGAAAGGGAGAGAGTGGCGTTCGTAAGATCGGCGAGACCAAGAAGATCTCTGGCACCGATCCGCAGCACCTCCCGGCGGTACAATCGGCGGAGTCCGTCCATCCGCCGCCCCGCCGAGGAGAATGTTTCCATGATCCTGATTACCTCATCACGCAACGGCGGAGAGGGAGCATCCGCGTGCAGAACCCCCGTTGCCGTGAGCCAGTGAAAGAGTTCCGGATCTCTGACGAGGATGTCAGAAAAATACTGTGACTGGCCAAACAGGGTACACAGAAGGTCTGCAATCGGATGGAACCGGACCAGGTCGTTGAACAGGGTCGCCCTGCTGACAGATGCCTCGACGAACCTGAGCAGATTCCTGATCATCCTGTCAGGATCCGGCGACCGGAGAACGAATTCCCGCAGAATCCGGTCCAGATCTTCCGGCGGGAACCGGGTTCCTGACGACAGGAATATTTCGTGCAGGTTCACCAGCGCGCGGCCGGATCCGGCCGGATCACCAAAGTGAACCGATGGAAACTCTTTCTTCAGGTTGTATCCGCTGGGACTGCTGCGTGGCATCGGAAGGGATCTCGATGGAATAGTACGGAAAAAAGGAGGCAAACTCCACTGAAAGGGTGCCACCGACAGATCTCCCTGCTCTGCTTCCAGGCCCATCACACAACCTCCCGGGAATCGACGCTGTTTGCTTTTCCCCGCCTCCCTCGGTATATTCTTCAAAGTTTTTCCAACCACATTCTACAACGGTCATGATCAAGCTCGTTGCACTCTACAGAAAACCTGCTGATACGGCAGAGTTCGACAAACATTACGATTCCGTGCACACCCCCCTGGTGCGTAAGTACCCCGGCCTCAGAAAGCTCGAAGTAACCAGGATAACCGGCGCTCCGATCGGAGAGACCAAATTCCACCTG
>JAOUDE010000217.1 GCA_029859455.1 Ignavibacteria bacterium
ACTTCAAGAAGCTTGAGGCCGGAATCGATCGAATCGCCGACCAGCCGGAGACCTTCGATAAGGAATTTCTTTTGTTGATCGCGGATCTTCTTGTGAGTGAGAGAGCGGAGATCCTTCAGTTTTGCCTTTGAAAGCGTCATCGTGTTATCCGGGCAAGCCGGTTTTTTCTGAGATGTACGGCCACATGTTTCAATCCTTATACTCGCCCCATACCGTCCGGAGGGCATCGGAGATTTCGCCGACGGACGCATACGCTTCGACGCAATTCAGTATGTGGGGAACGAGGTTGGCGCTCCCCTCTGCCTCCCGTTCGAGAGTCCGGAGTCTGTTTCCGACAGCTTCCTTGTCGCGCCGTGTTCTCACTTCCTGAAGTCGTTCCCGCTGGCGCAGGGCGACCGACTCGTCGATGCGCAGAAGCTCCCCATGGTGGTCATCCGATGTCATGAATTCATTCACGCCGACGATCACCTTCTCCCTGTTTTCGATCGCCTTCTGGTATGTATAGGCGCTCTCGGCAATTTCCGTCTGATAGAATTTGTTCTCGATGGCTCGGGCAGCACCCCCCATTCCGTCGATCTTCGTGATCAGTTCCTTCGCCCGCCGTTCGATTTCGTCCGTCAGATGCTCCAGATAGTAGGAGCCCCCCACGGGGTCAACTGTGTCTGTGACTCCGGATTCATGCGCGATCACCTGCTGGGTTCTGAGCGCGAGTCGCACCGACTCTTCATCCGGGAGGGCAAGCGCCTCGTCACGGCTGTTGGTGTGGAGCGACTGGCATCCGCCGAGGACCGCGGCGAGAGCCTGCAAAGATACCCGGACCACGTTGTTATCGATCTGCTGGGCAGTCAGAGTCGAGCCGCCTGTCTGGGCGTGAAAACGCAGCTTCCAACTCTCTTCACTCTTGGCGCCGAACTTTTCTTTCATGATCCCCGCCCACAGGCGCCGTGCGGCACGGAATTTTGCAATCTCTTCAAAGAAATTGTTGTGCGCATTAAAGAAAAAGGAAAGCTGGGATGCAAATGAGTCCACATCCAGGCCCCGTTCCACGGCTGAGCGAACATACTCCATGCCGTTCGCCAGGGTAAAAGCAACCTCCTGAACCGCCGTCGCCCCTGCCTCCCTGATATGATAGCCGCTGATCGATATCGTATTCCACCGCGGAAGCTCGTTCGAGCACCACTCAAACGTGTCGGTCACAAGCCGCAACGAGGGCGAGGGCGGGTAGATATAGGTCCCGCGGGACGAGTATTCCTTGAGGATATCATTCTGAACAGTGCCCGAGAGCCTTGCAAGATCCGCTCCCTGTTTCTTTGCAACGGCGACATACATACAAAGAAGAATAGCGGCGGTCGCATTGATGGTCATCGATGTGGTAACACGGTCAAGCGGAATCCCGTCGAATGTGGTCTCCATATCGGCCAGGGTATCGATCGCGACACCGACCTTCCCGACCTCTCCTTCCGCCAGTTGATGATCGGAATCGTACCCCATCTGTGTCGGGAGGTCGAACGCGACCGAGAGCCCGGTTGTACCATGCTCGAGCAGGTACCGGTACCGCCTGTTCGTTTCCTCCGCGGTTCCGAAGCCGGCATACTGCCGCATGGTCCACACCCTCCCGCGATACATCGTGGGATAGACCCCCCTTGTGAAGGGAAAACTTCCTGGAAATCCGAGCCCGGAATGTTCCGCCGGAGTCTCATACAACCGGTCAACAGGAATACCGGAATCGGTCGCGAATGCTTTCTTCCGCTCCCCGAACTTCCGGAGAACCGGAGCAACCTTCTCTTCCTCCCACTCTGCCCGTTCTTTCTTCTTCGCCGTCACTTCGTTTCCGTTGTAAATAATTATTGCCGCGCTGTGATGATAATAAACAACCACCGGCCGAGAAGCAAGACAGCGCTCCAGGAGTATTCCGCGCACGAAACTTTCACCCAGGTTCTCTCCAGTAAACACGGTTGAGTATCTCCCCGTTTGTTTCAAAGATAATCGCGCCCTCATCATCGGTTCGGAGAACCTCGACGTTCCTCATACGCATTCTCCGGATCACCTCCGGCGCAGGATGGTGATAGAAATTCGGGCGGCCGACCGAAATCACTGCGACGACAGGGTCAACTGCCGCCAGCAGTTCCGGCGATGTGCTCGTCCGGCTCCCGTGGTGTCCGACCTTCAGAAGAGTCGACCGCAGGAATGGTCCATACCGGGCCACCATATGCCTCTCCGCCTCCCGCTCCGCATCGCCGGTCAGGAGAAAGGAGACCCGGCCGTACACCACCTTCAAAACGACCGAACCATTGTTGACATCGGGAAGGTGGACCGCCTCTTCTTCCGGCGCAAGCAGATAGATCCGGACCCCCTCAAAATCATCGATCCGTCCTCCCATCCTCCCGAGGTCATACCTGCACTGCTCCAGCTCGATCCTTTCCTGATATTCATGATAGACCTGTGAATCCGCCGGACGCCCGCAATTGATGACGGCACCGACGTTCAATGCATCCAACACGGCCGGTGCACCGCCGATGTGATCCGAGTGTGGATGGCTCGTTACAAGCAGGTCCACGGTGGCGATTCCTCTCCTGCCGAGAAACGGAACGACGATCGATTTCCCGGCATCCATCGACCGGGTGCAGGGACCGGCATCGACCAAAACAGTTTTCCCGCCCGGAAGCTCCAGCAGAATCGCATCTCCCTGTCCCACGTCAATGAAGCTGATTCTGAGGTCCCGCGCAGGCCGATACGATTCACCCTGCGGGAAAAAGATCCAGACATTCAACGTGATCATCAGAATGATCACCAGAATCCGTCGGGCGTTGGCCATGTGGAAATGGAAGAGGAGCGCAAGCCCCGCATAGAACGGAAAAGCGTCAACAGCCGTAAATCTGAAAGTCTCAACGGCAGCAAACGGAAGTCTACCAGCCATGACGGTGAGATAGAGGGTTAGCCGGAGAACGACAAGATTCAGCACATGATACACGTCCGCAATTGTTTCCCATATGACGGACAATGGAATCGCTATGAATCCAAGGAGGAGGCTGAGCCCCGAGGCGGGGATCACCGCGATGTTCGCGAGCAGTCCGATCACCGAGACCCTTCCGAAGTAGCCGGCCGTCAACGGAAGAGTGCCAAGTGTTGCAACCAGCGAAACTGAACAGAGGCGGAGAGTCCAGAGAGTCCCCCTGCGGAGAACGCCTTTTCCGGGAATTCGAAGAAGGACAGCGTCCAGGAACGGGTAAAGGTACACGATCGAGAAGACCGCCAGGAACGAGAGCTGGAAACCGACATCGAAGAGCTGGCGGGCATCGAGACCAAGGATGATCAGCCCGGACACGCCGAGAGAGTTGATCGGATTGGAACGCTCACCGGCATACGTGCCGATGAGGAGCACGACTGCCATGATCGTAGCCCGGACAACGGGGGGCTGGTAACCGACCAGGAGCATGTAGAACACCACCGCCAGGCACGCAACGGCAGGATGCCCCCGGCGGGGAAAACGGAACAGCTCAGCCAGGAGAAAAACAAAGGTCGCAACCACTGCTACATTCGAGCCCGACACTGCAAGAATGTGTGCCACCCCGGCAAGGCTGAACGCCTCCCTGATTTCCGGCGTCAGGCCCCCGCGCTCCCCGATCATGACACCTTTCAGGTATTCACCTTCCTGTCCGCCGATCGACATTTCGATTTCCCGCAGGACGAACGCCCTTGCAGGCAGGACAATTTCCCTCATCACCCACGCCCCCCCGGCAGAATCTGCGATCACCACCCCGCCGCGTGACACGACAGAAAGAGTGTGCGTAATCCCATTGGCTTCGTAGTACCGGCGGCGGTCGAAATCTCCCGGGTTTCTCGCCATCCGGGGACGATCGATGGAACCACGGAACAGGGCGGTCATCCCATACCGGGGGATCGGACTCTCGCCGGAGGTTCGGAGCGAAACCAGAACCGTCGCCCGGAATGGATGGACGCCTCCTGAATCAGCCAGAACACGCGATTCAACAAGGTACCGGAGACTCTTTCCAATCTGCATCGGAGCTGAAATCACATCGCCGGACAGCACAACATTGTGGCGATCGATCCTGTCCGGAAGATGTTGAATGCGCGAAGAGTCGACCGCGAAACCGAGGGCGCCCGCCCCGCAGACAATCAGGACGGTCAGCCCGCGCTGAATCTTGCGGAACCGGATGAGGGGTGGAACGGCCAGAAAGAGGAACAAAAGGAGAAGGAGAGCAGTCAAGACCGTTCCATGCAGCGTGACACCGAACCGACAGACACTCTCAAGAAGAATGCCTGCAGCAAAGAGGAGGCTCATCCTCAGGGCGGGAAGTGTTGCGGGATCCTGCGCGACCATTGGAAGTTCTCATGCGGGGGTTGCGAGGCGGGCGAAGCGGGAAACAGCACCGCAGGGACCGGGGATCCCTGCGGTCAGATCAAACTACCTTATCGGGCGTTCTCCCCGGAGGGTGGCCAGTTCCTGAGGATTCCTGCAACAGCTTCATTGATCGTTTCATCGATTTCCTCCTGGGTGGCGTTCGGATACACGCTTTTCGTGGCCTCGCCCCTCCAGAAGAGCTGACTGGTCTCGGCATCGACAAAGTCGATAATGAGGGTCCCTTGAGTGTACTGGCGCACGTCGATATCCCTGCCGTAGTATCCCCATGGACCGGGACCATAGCGGTATCCCCAGTCGGTCACGCTGACTTTGTCTTCTGAGCCAATGTGATAGACAATATTGAAGGTCTGATTCGATTCAACCAGCCTAAGACCTTTCGCTGAGAGACCTGCATCCACCGCCCTTCTGATTCTCTTGTCCAGGAGGTCGTTGTTTGTGCGCGCAGCCTGAACGTTCGCCGGCATCTCCGCTGGAACCGACATCCATGCATACGTGGAGTAGCGGGAGAGGTCCTCATCACGATCCCAATCATAGTTGTAAGTAATATTGCTGGAACAGGAGAAGAGAAACAGTCCCGGGATGAACATCATAAGAAACAATCGCTTCATGGGTGATCCATCCTTTCGG
>JAOUDE010000218.1 GCA_029859455.1 Ignavibacteria bacterium
AGGACCGCCCGGCTCCTCCCGCACGATCGCGCCATGAACGAAGAAGTCGAAGGACTCCTCCGCTGTATGGGAAGCAGTGACTGGGCCGAAGGAATCCGTGCGTTTGCAGAAAAAAGGAAGCCGCGATTCACCGGCAGATGATATCATTCAACCAGTCAATCCCCGCGATGATTCATGATTAACAGACTCCGCCCGCTGTTCCGCCCGAAGAGTATCGCCATCGTCGGCGCATCGAATAATCCCCGGAAACGCGGCTACCAGGCGATTCAGTCGCTCCAGCGCGACGGTTTTCGCGGATCGATATTCCCTGTCAACCAGAAAGAGGAATCGATCCTCGGACTCCCCGTGGTTCCGGATGTGGCCGACCTCGACAATGAGATCGACCTCGCTCTCATCGCGACACCGGCGACCTCGGTTCCCGGAATCCTGAAGATTTGCGGGGAAAAGAAGATCAGAAGTGCGATCGTCCTGGCGGTCGGTTTCGGCGAAGCAGGGAAATCCGGGAAGAAACTCCAGGAAGAGATTGTCAAAATCAGCCGGGACAATGATATCCTGATTGTCGGACCGAACACATCCGGTATGTTCAACCTTCATCACCAGATGAACCTGACCGGAATCCGGGATATTCCGAAAGGATCGATGGCGATCCTTTCGCAAAGCGGCAATATGGCTTTGAGTCTGATTACAGAGATCAAGGCCAACAGCAAGGCCGGATTCAGTTCGTACGTCGGCGTCGGCAATGAGGCGGGGATCCAGTTTCACGAGTATCTGTCATACTTCAAGGACGACCCGTCGACCAGCATCATCGTCATGTTCGTCGACGGGATGCGCAACGGCCGCAAGTTCCTGCAGGTTGCAAAGGAGACTTCCGACAAAAAACCGATCGTGCTCCTGAAAAGCGGGAGATCGGAAAAAGGCCGGCAGGCGGCCCGGTCACACACAGGCGCGCTGGCGGGGCTGTCAGCCGTTTCCAAGACGGCGTTCAATCGCGCCGGCATCATTACGATTGATCATTCAGACGAGTTGTTTCCGGCAGCTGAGTCACTGATGAATTTCGCGCCGTTGCGCAAGAACCGTACCGGGATTATCTCAGATGGCGGAGGACATTCGGCCCTCGCCGCGGATGCTCTCGCCGACTATGGCATCATGGTCCCTGATCTTTCACCCGAATTACGGACGAAATTCCGGACGGTCCTTCCCACAACACACGCCATCGAAAACCCACTCGACCTTGCAGGAACTTCCGATGCGAACCCGGGCGTTTTCGCCGATTGCGTCGACGTGATGATTGAAGACTCGCGGATCGATGTGATCATGATCGTCGGCCTGTTCGGGGGCTACCACATACGATTCTCCGAATCGATGCTTCAGCTCGAAGAGGAAACGGCACACAGGATCGGCAAAGCGGTCAGGAGATCAGGAAAGCCGGTTATGGTTCACAGCCTTTATGCATCGCACCGGCCCTCTCCGCTGGAGATCCTGAAGGAGTACGGGATCCCGGTTCATGACTCGATCGATCTTTCCGCAAAATGCATATCGGTTCTGGATGAATATGGGAAGCACCTTTCGATTTCGCAAGATAAGACAGACTTTGTCCTGAAGTCGGAAGGAAAGCAAAAACCGGCGGTCCTCAGGATATTCAAGAAAGCACTCGAAGAGAAACGCAAGGGGCTTCTCGAAACCGAGGCCAGGGATGCGCTCAGACTCCACGGGATTCCGGTTTGTGATTACCAGCTGGCCACGACCGAGGATGAGGCGATCAACGCGGCCCGGTCGATCGGGTTTCCCGTAGCGATGAAGATCGTCTCAAAGGATATCATCCACAAGAGCGAGGTGGGGGGTGTCCTGCTGAATATCAAGAATGATGACTCGGTGAGAGACGGGTTCGATCTTCTTGTAGCACGCGCCCGCCGGAACGACCCGGGTGTGAAGATCAACGGTGTGCTGGTCACCCCGATGATGCCTCCCGGCATCGAAGTGGTCCTGGGCGTGACGCAGGATCCTCAGTTCGGTCCCGTGATCATGTTCGGACTCGGAGGGGTAATGGTGGAGGTACTGAAGGATGTTTCCTTCCGTGTCCTTCCGCTCGGACGATTCACCGCCCCGACCATGCTCAACGAAATCCGGGCACATTCGCTTCTTGACGGGTTCAGAGGCAAGCCTCCCTGCGACAAGGGAGCGTTGACGGAACTGCTGGTTCAGCTGTCGGATTTCGTTGAAGCGTACCATTTCGCGATCGCCGAACTTGACCTGAACCCGGTCATCGTGTACGAAAAAGGGCTCAGCGTGATTGATGCAAGGATGTTCCTGCAGTGAGAGGCTGGTCCGTCGATTCGGTCCAGCGGTTTTCCATCTGATCGGCTGATTATTGCTTCTTCCTTCTCCGGGCCAGCATCACTCCGAACAGCACGACCGCCGCTCCGATTCCCTGTTGCAGATGGACCGGCTCACCGAGTGCTGCCCACGCGAATACAAATGCGAGGACAGGAACAAGGTTGCCGAAATTCCCTGCATGGCTCGGCCCGAGCCGCTTCACGCCAACCGACCAGAGCATATTGGCAACACCGATCGAAAGAGCACCCGAAGCGATCCCCGCGGCATAGTAGGAATTGTCGACCGCACCGAATTCGATCGTCAGCATTGCCGGGATGGCTATCAGTGTCAGACCGACCGCACCCACCAGAGCCATGATGAGGTTCAACTGAAGGGCCGAGTATCGGACCAGCAGGGGCTTCTGAAGATTGGTGGAGAGCCCCCAGAGCATAGCCGCACCCAGAGTGATCAGATCGCCTGCCACCCCGCTGCTTCCGAAGGTGACCTCCTTCCCGCTTCCAAGAATGATCAGGAGGACCCCACAAAGGGAAACAGCCATCCCGATCCAGACATTCCGCCGGATCTCTTCCTTGTGCATAATACTGCTGATGAAAACGATCCAGAGGGGGGCGGTCGATAGCAGAACGGCGGAATTTCCGGGACTGGTGAGACTCAGGCCAAGGATGAAGACCATCTGGTAGACGAGAGAGGCAATGAACGAAACGACGAGGATCTTCCCGAGATCCTCACGGTGGAGCGGGGTCCAGCCCGATCTGGCAAAAAAAATGACAGAGAGGACGAGCGACGCAACGATATAGCGGAGACTGTTGAAGGCGAAGACGCCCAGCCCCTCGATGCCCCATTTGGCAACGGGGAAATTGGCAGCCCAGAGGGTGACAACCACGATCAACGCGAGTTCCGCCCGCAGATCCCGCACCGGAGCCTGTTCGGTCATGGAATGAACCGGTCGGCCGCGCGGTTACCGGCCATCGGTACCGTTCAGTTCGTCGAGGAACTCAACGGCACGGCGGAGGTGAGGGATCACAATCGATCCGCCCACCACGAGCGAGACACTGAAGATATCGAACATTTCCTCATTCGTGACACCCTCTTCCCTGCATCGCTGCACATGGTATGCGATGCAGTCATCACACCGGAGAACCATCGATGCAACCAGGCCAAGCATCTCCTTGGTTTTCGCATCCAGCACACCTGTTTCATAGGTCAGCGTGTCGACTCCGAAAAACCTCTTGATCGCTTTGTTATCGGCTCCGAGAATCCTCTCGTTCATCCTGGCCCGGTACTCATTGAACGCCGCTACCCGATCTGGCATCGCTCTCCTCCAGTTATCTCTGTTGAGTGGTTGAAACATCCGCTGTGAGACCATACCGTGCTGCGATCCGCTCCAGTTCCGCAGCCCCTCGCCGCGCCTCCCTCCAGCCGCCGCGGGCCATATCGCTCATCAGGGTTCCGATCTCATCAAACGCAGGGTGAGACACCCGGTTTACGCCGAAGGGAACAGCAATGTATTCCTCCAGAGAAACCACTGCCTGCTGGACGACAAGAAGTCCTGCTGCAATCGTCCCGGCCGAAAGGAGAAGATCGATCAACCCGTGTGGAAGACCGAGCCTCCACCCGAGAAAGAGACTGCCGAAACCCGCAAAGACGATGATCCACCCGAACAGGGTCATGGTCCTGTACCGACGGAGAACTTTTCGAAATCCTTTGTAATAATATGCAACCCCTTCCGAAGAGGGGGAAGAAGGCTGAATCGCAGTCATAGACGTCGTCGCTGTGAGAAGCCGGAGATGAAACAGGAAAAATAATAAGCAAGAAAGGGAGAGAAACAAAATACGCGGGTGGGTTATTCTTTCCTTGAGGGCTCCTCGTGCGGAGGTGAAGACCGGTGCTTTTCGGATGCAAATTTCCGGGCGCAATCGGGACATATCCCGTGAGTAAAATCGATCTCGGATCGTGACTCGAAATATTCCTCCAGGCGGAACCAGTAGCCCTTGTCATCCCGGATATTCTTGCACCATGCGCAGATCGGAAGAAGCCCGCTCAGGGTCTTGATTTCTGACTGAGCAGACTGCAACGTCGCAATGAGTTCTTCCCGGACCTTCCGTTCCCGTTCCTTGACGGTGTTGTCCCGGATAACAGCCACAATAACCATCTCTTTGCCGACCCTGACAGGGCTGAGCATGATATCAACGGGGAATTCCCTACCGTCGCTCCTCAGGCCCCGCAGATCAAGGTGGGTTCCCATCGGACGGGTGCGCGGGTATCTATGGTACTGTTTTCTGAACGTCCGGTGCGGGTCCCGTTCTTTCTCCGGCATCAGATCCTCAACACTCATTGTGCTGATTTCCTGCCCCGTATAACCGAACATCTCCTCTGTCGCTTCGTTGCTGAGAAGAATCTCACCCGTTTCAGAAACCACTAAGATAGCATCAGGGGCACCATCAAGAATCGACCGGTACAGATCCTCATTCAAACGGACCGACCGTCTCCTCCTCTTAACCGTTCCTCCGGCGTTCATGAGCTCTCTCCAAAGGCCAAAACAAGAAAGGCTTCCCGCGTCTCTTCGCTGGAAGCCTTTGAAAGATCAATCGATGACAAACTATCCCTCCTCTGCCGCTCTTCGTCTCATTTCCAAGTTACTGACTTTTACGAGGAAA
>JAOUDE010000219.1 GCA_029859455.1 Ignavibacteria bacterium
GTAATTCGCATCGCTGATGAACGAACAGGTGACTGTCGCGACAACATCCCCGATCCTGTACACGGCATGTATGAATTCGTCCACTTCCTTTTCGATCATCCAGCTGTTAAGCAGTTCCGGTTCCTTGGCTGTCATGAATCGGAGAAAATCGACCGCGTAGACACCGAGATCGAGTAACGCTCCTCCCCCTTCATTCCTGTTTGTCCTGTACCCGACTCTTCCGCGATGGACAATATCGAAGCAGAAATTGAAATCGATGTACCGGAGAGTTCCGATGGTACCTGATGCCAAGATCTCCTTCGCGCGGTTATGAATCGCCATAAACCGGTACATCAGCCCTTCCATGAAATGAACCCGATGCTGCGCGCAGGCGGTCTGAATCCGCTCCACCTCCGCGGCACTGGCGGCCGCCGGCTTCTCCATAAGAATATGTTTTCCCGCCCGGGCCGCCTTGACCGCATACTCGCAGTGTAAATGTGGCGGAAGAGGAATATAGACCGCATCGATCGTTTCACTGTCAATCAGCAGATCATATGAATCATACCTCTGCGGGATCCCGAATTCATCCGCGAACGCTTTCGCCCTGCCGCCGTCTCTGCTTGCAACCGCTTCGACAACGATTCCATCCATCGGATATCCCGTGAAGGCCCTGGCGATACGGGCTGTCCCGAGGATTCCTATCCGAATCACTCGCTCTCCTTCGGCTCCGTCTTCTTCTCCTCCTGTTTCCGCACCATGTTCCGGAGGATCACGCGAGACACAACCAGCGATCCGGCAAAGATCAGGATCGGCAGCTGAAGCGAGCGGTCGACAGATTCAGTCAGCACGAGAACAAGAAGAATGACGAGGATCGATAAGGTAACCCATCCGTAGATGGAGGCAAAGCGGGTACTGATCAACAGTTGTTCCTCTGAGCAGTGTTCATTGTTTCACGGACTTCCCGGAATCAGTGACCGGAGCAGGTGCTGATTCCGGTTCCTCGCTTTTTGGCACTCTCCGTTCCAGGGCATACTCGACGATCCTCCCCAGTGTCTGAGAGAACGATATGCCCGCTTCTTCAGCAGACTCCATGAACGAAACGCTCTCCGTCAGATCCGGATTCGGATTCACTTCGAGGACATAGACATGACTGTGCTCACCGAGCCGGAGATCGAGACGGGCATAATCTCTGCAGCCGAGTGTTTTGTACGCCGCCTGCGCAATTTTCTCTACGTTCTTCAGCTCCCGCTTCGTCAGTTTGGCGGGACATGTTGTGTGGACCTGATGATATGACTCATCCAGCGGGTTCCACTTGACGTCATAGCTGATCAGGTGTGGATGATCGGACGGAAGATTGGAGAAATCGAACTCAATCGATGGAAGCACGACCGGCGGGTCATTGCCGAGGACGGAGACGTGGAGTTCCCTCCCCTGGATGAACTCTTCCACAAGAATCGGCGGGGCAAACTCGGAGAATACGAGATCGAGCCGCTTCTTCAATGCCGCGTAGTCGTAGACCACAGAGTCTTTGGTGACTCCGGCGCTGGCGTCTTCCCGGGCCGGTTTCACGATGAGCGGGTAATGAAGCCCATGGCGTTTCTGGATTTTCGGCTCGGTCAGGATCTTGAAGCGGGGAGTAGGAACGTCGTTAGCCAGAAGAATCTGCTTGGCAAGACCCTTGCGTTGGCAGATATTGAGGGCGAAAGGGGATGCGCCGGTGTACGCCACCCTGAAGAGCTCGTACATCCCGGCAACCTGAGCCTCGAGTTTCGAGTCATCATGAAAGTACTCGACCAGGTTGAAAATCACATCCGGAGGGTTGCGGCTGAGCAGCCGGTGCAGACGCCGGATATCCTCTTTCAGATTGTACGCCCTCGCCCTGAAGTTCTCCTTCCGGAGCGCCTTTACTACCGCTTTGTATTCTTCTTCCACGGTTGACACATGGATATCATACTCAGGCTTGAAGTCGAGAGTCGAGGGATCAACTTCCTTCATCTTCTCATATTCATCGTCCCCCACATGGTTATAGAGAACGACGACAGAGGCACGGCAGTCTCGCATTGCTTGGTATCCCCGGTTAGTACGAGCGGGAATATCCCGAAGATTCGAAACAATCGCAAGCAGCGGGTGGACCAATGAGGGGAGATGAAACCACGTTTTCCCTGTTGCAAGTTGAAAGGAGTTTGGGTAGTTTCCCTCCAGAATTTTTCAAGTCCGGAACCCTGTGAGCATTACCCCCCAACCGAATCTGTGGCAATGCGGGCCGTTCGCGCTGAAACATGCGCTGATCAGCCATGGCATCTTTGCAGATGAAAATGACATTTCAAGAATCGCCGGAACCCGATCAGCGTACGGGACCGATGAGCAACAGCTCGCGAGAGCGGCGCGCGCATTCAACTGCACGATGCCGACAATCCGGCGCCACACGCCGGAAGGGGCCAAGTATGAACTGCTCGGTTATTTGCGCGAAGGGTTCCCGGCGCTGATCTGCGTCTATGACTGGAGCCACTGGATCACCGTCGTCAAATCGGAACAGGGAAAATACATCACCCTGGACAGCCGGGACAAGGCGGTCCTCACCATTCTCACCTGGAGCGAATTGAAGAACCGGTGGGTCTATTACGAGCAGGATGAAGAAGATGAGACACACTGGGAGAGCATTTACGATTTCAATCCGATCATTCCCCGGTTCCGTGTAAAGACCAGAGCGAAATTCTCGATCGCCCGTGCACATTACCTGCGGCGCAAACAGAACCGGGATCTTGCGCGGTTCTGGGATCAATACGTCGCGGACCTGCTCGACATCTGCCGTGCACGCACGTCACTCAGCCGAAAGGTGCTCTCGCTGGGGGAGTTCTTCCGGCGCCATGAGGATATCATCCTGGAGCAGGTCGATTACTGGCATGGCCGAATCAGCAGGAAGGATGCAGGAAAGATCCTGTCGAATATGAAATTCGTCGCTGACACGTACGGCCTGGTCATTCACGAGGAGGATGAGAAACGCGCGATTGCAGGAATCACATCCATATTGACTCTGTGGGCGGCAGGCAATTCCCCTGTCAAGCCGGTCTATCGATGACCTGATCGATAATCCCGCCGCCGACCAGGTCATCTCCTTCGTAGAACACTACTGACTGACCCGGGGTGATCGCCCTCTTCGGCTCATCGAACGCCACCTGAACAGACCCGTCCTCTCTCCGGGAAACCGTTGCAGCTCCCCCTTTATCCTTGTACCTGATTCGTGCATCGACCCGGAGCGCTGTTGTGCAGTCCGCATACTTCTGGAAGTTGACATCACGGGCAATCAGAGCTGAATGGTACAGCTGGTCCCCGGTGCCGACTTCAACCCGGTTCGTGGTATGATCGACCTTCGTGACATAGAGTGGCTCTGCCCTGAACACGCCAAGTCGCCGGCGCTGGCCGATCGTATAAAACGGATATCCGCGGTGCTCTCCGACCACTTCGCCATCCATCACAATCTCTCCCCCGTTCACCTCGTCGGCAAGGTCAGGGCGCCGCTCCTTGAGAAAGCGCTCATAGTTGTCGTCCGGGATGAAACAGATCTCGTAGCTCTCCGCCTTGTCCATTTTCTGAAGTCCCGCCTTCCGCCCGAGCTCACGGGTTTCATCCTTGACAAACTCTGACAACGGGAACATGGTGCGGCTGAGCGATTCCTGGGTAACCCCCCAGAGTGCGTACGACTGATCTTTCGACAGATCCTTCCCGCGCGAGACATAGTAGCGGCCGTTCCCGGCATTCACGTTCAGGCGGGCATAGTGGCCGGTCGCTATCTTCTCCGCCCCCAGCGCTGCCGCCTTCCGGAGCAGCTCCTCCCACTTGATCGTCCGGTTGCAGACAACACACGGGTTTGGTGTCCTGCCGCTGAGATACTCACCGACAAAATTATCGATCACTTTTTCGCGGAACTGATCACTGAAATCGAGGACATAGTGAGGAAAACCGAACCGGGATGCGACGCGGCGTGCGTCGTTGATGCCGTCGAGTGAACAGCATGAGGTTTCACTCCCGGTGTTGCCGCCTACATCCTCATAGCGGTACGTCTTGATCGTCACACCGATCACCTCGTAGCCCTGCTCCACCAGCAGAGCTGCGGCAACAGACGAGTCAACCCCGCCCGACATCGCAACAACAATTCGTTCTCTTTTTTTCATCTCATTCACTTCAAACAAAACGGTCCAAGGTGCACACCCGGACCGGTCAGTTCTTCGCCTTCGGGATCAGTTCACATCGTTTCATTCATCATCCGGAGCCGGTGCACGAGAACACGCATGACCTGAAGGGCGAATGTCGGCGTTTCCTGTACAAGCCGCGAAAAGTGCTTCTCATCAACCGGGACCAGCTTACAGTCTGTTTTGGCAACCGCAGTCGCACTCCGGGGAAGGAAGTCGATCAGCGCCATTTCTCCGAATATTCCACCCTTCTCCACCGTCGCCAGTAGTTTTCCCTTGTAAAGAAGATCGACCTGACCTTCTTTGACAATATACATGCATCCGCCCTCTTCTCCCTCTTCGAAGATATTCTGGCCGACAGGGACAGAATCTTTTCGGATTGCCGCTTCTGACATGGTTCTCCTCCGAGAGTAGATAACACGAAACCGCAAAAAGGTACCGACAACCGGAAAAAAAAGCAACAATCCGGAGGTGGCGTCATGGTATCGGCGCCGTGGCTAAACAGACTTGAAGACTGAATCGATGAACGAACCATCTGTGACGCTATTCGGCCTGGTCTCTCCGTTTGCTCAGGCAGGCCTCTTCCGTCTGTTCATCGGATTCCGGCGACGGAGCGGCTTCTGAACAACCCGTCGAACCAGGTTCCTGCATACAAGTACCCCTCGGGATCGACTGCAAGGGACCGTATCTCCAGACCACTGAGGCCCGAGTTGACCGCCTGCCATGTTCTTGCGGTATCAACCGACAGGAACACCCCGTCACTCTCGGTGCCGGCAACGATAACCCGCGCCGGTAACATCAGAATCGCGGAGACTGAAG
>JAOUDE010000220.1 GCA_029859455.1 Ignavibacteria bacterium
TCAATTCCACCCGTGCTCAATCCTGCAAAGAACGTGAGGGCCGAGGGAAGCATGACGAAATAAGCGAAGGCGACACCGCCGAGAAAGCAGAATGAAGTGAAGAAGACAATCCAACGGATGTAGCGCCTCTCGCGAGGAAGAAGTCCGGGACCAATGAACGCCCAAAACTGATAGAGGATGTTCGGAAGACTGACGATGATCCCCCCGACAAAAGCGATCTCCATATAGAGAAACAGAAGGCCGTACGGTTTGAGGTTCTGGAGGTTCATCGGCGCGCCGGTTTCCGGCACGGCCGCGTTGACTGCCTGGACCGGGCGAAGCAGGACGTATTGTACCAGCTCATCGATAAAAACCCAGCAGAGAATGGACCCGAGAATGACGCCGATGACCGCTTTGATGATCCTCCAACGGAGTTCCTCCAGGTGCTCGAGGAAGGGCATCTCGTCCTGGCCGTGGGCCCCGGGCGCGCTTTCGGGATCGTTCGAGCTGCTTTCTGGTTCGTCAGGAGACACGGTCGTCCGTCAGTTCAATTCAGGGTAGAGGGGAAACCGGCGGCAGAGTTCTTCCACTTTTGAACTGACGCCTGCTCGAACGCTCTTGTCATCGACGCTGGTAAGGACTTCATGGATCAGCGCGCCGACCATCCTCATCTCCTCTTCCTTCATCCCGCGGGTGGTGAGCGCCGGCGTTCCGATCCGGATGCCGCTCGTGACGAGGGGGCTTTTGTCGTCGAACGGCACAGCGTTTTTGTTGACGGTGATTCCTGATTCATCGAGGGCTTCCTGGGCTGCTTTCCCGGTGAGATTCCTGTTCCGGAGATCGACCAGCATCAGGTGATTGTCCGTTCCACCGGAAATGATCTTGTAGCCGAGGTCTGTCAGCGTGGCGGCGAGCGCCTGTGCATTGCGGATTACCTGCCTGCCGTATGACTCAAAAGAGGGCTCGAGCGCTTCCCTGAATGCCACCGCTTTGGCCGCGATCACATGCATGAGCGGGCCTCCCTGAATTCCGGGGATCACCATGGAATCGAGCAGTTCGGACATCATCTTTGTCCGGCCCGACTTGGGCGCCACGATGCCGAACGGGTTTTCGAAATCGCTTCCCATCAGGATCAGGCCGCCCCGCGGCCCCCGCAGCGTCTTGTGAGTGGTGGATGTGACGACATGGCAGTGGGGAAGGGGATCATTGAGCAGTTTGCGGGCGATGAGGCCGGCCGGATGCGCGATATCGGCGAAAAGGAAAGCGCCGACTGCATCGGCGATCATCCGGAATTTCGCATAATCGATGTTTCTCGAGTACGCGCTCGCGCCGACCGTGATCATCTTCGGCTTCTCGCGCCGGGCAACTTCTTCGACTACGTTGTAGTCGATCAATCCTGTCTCTCCCGACACGCCATAGGAGCTGAAATTATAGAGCCGGCCCGAGAAATTCACCGGTGACCCGTGGGTGAGATGGCCGCCGTGGGAGAGGTCCATTCCCAAAACCCGGTCACCGGGCTGAACCAGCGTGAAATAGACAGCCATGTTCGCCTGTGAACCCGAATGTGGCTGAACATTGGCATACGCGGCCCCGAACAGCTTTTTCACCCGGTCCCGCGCAAGATCTTCTGCCACATCGACGAACTCACAACCTCCGTAGTAGCGTTTTCCCGGGTATCCTTCCGCGTACTTGTTCGTCAATGGAGAGCCCATCGCCTCCAGGACAGGGAGGCTGACGAAATTCTCCGAAGCAATCAGTTCAAGCTTGAGGTCCTGCCTCCGGATTTCGTTCCGGACGGCATTGAAAACCTCCGGGTCATACTTGTGCAAGTTGTCCATAGCATGCTGTTGTTTGGTGGGACGAAAGAGGCCTACACTTCAGATTTCTTCATCAAAGGTCAGGAACCAGAGTTCCCTGATCGTAATCCCGAGCGTAAACCGGAGAATCTTCTCGCGAATCAGGTTATTCCCGGTCGAGCCCCGGTCTCCGTACTCGAACGAAAACGTCAGCCTGCTTTCCCCGCTGAACGGAACACCAAGCCCTCCCGTGAGGCCCATTTCCGTGATCCCCTCTCCGTTGACGATATAATATGTTTCGTGGCGGAACGCTCCGACCCGGAGGGCGATCCTGTCGACCCACGAAGCGCCGGGTGTCGTTGCTCCGGATCGCTCAATTCCCACGCCGAACAATCTCGCATCCCGCGTTTCCACCCCCAGGTTCGATGTCCCCCACTGCTGTGTGTAGTAGTCGGCGACCACAAGCCAGCGGGGTGTGACGCGGTAACTGGCACCGATCCCGTAAGACAGCGGAAGGAGGATATCGCTGACACTGAGTGCTGCGGTGTCCGCCTCGCTGGTGAACTCGTATAGCAACTCGGCATTGGCGTTCAGGAACGACCGGGGAGCGAATGTGAATCCGACCGAGAGCGGATCGAGCAACGGGACAAGGCCCCCGGTCCCGTTGATCATGAGACCGAAGGTCCCGTTGACCGCGTTGGTCGTCGTCCTCGACGTGGTTTTCCCGCCATCGAATTCGAAGGAGGCAGGCAGGAGCGTCCGCGAGCTCTTGAGCGACCCGAAAATGTAATTGAAGGAAGCGCCGACCGCGATGAACGGGAACGGACCGAACGAAACACCGATCTGAGCATTGCCCAGACCGCCGCTCCCCTCATGGTTCAGGACATAATCCATCCCCTGCTGGGAGCCGGTGGTGAACACGTTGTAGTCCTTGTTGGAGTAGGGACGCATGGAACCGACGGCTACGATTCCGAATTTTGTGGAAATCGGAATCGCCATCGCCGCGCCGCCGAAGTTCGTCAGCGAGACCGATTGAGATTTCGTTCCGTCGGTTGCGTTGAATCCCTCATGAAGCAGGCTCGCTTCGAGTGTTGTTTCACGGATACCGGACCATGATGCGGGAGAGCCTGTATTGATCGCTACTCCGTCCCGCAGAACCGATCCAGCGTACCCGAGGGCACTCGACCGCGGGCTGCCGGCAAGGCGGAGGTCTCCGACGCCGAAGATCGTGTAATTGGATCCGGTACCGCCTGTCGCAGGGACCAGCGGGACGATGAAGAGCAGGAAGAGAGTGATGCAACGGATCACTGGCGCCTCCGCTCTATACTGTACATCACCCTGACTTTCGGCCGGAGTGCCGTGTCGGAGGACGTCGGGCCATGGAACACAAACTGGTCCAGTGCGCTGAACTCGAGGAGCGAACTGGAGCGAATCAGGAGCCCGTTGTTGATTCCGTTCACCCAGAGCTGAACCGGATGCCTGAGCTCATAGACGGTCGATCCGTTGTCGCCACCCTTCCCGATCGCCCCTTCCGTCTCGAACTTCGAACTGTCCGTCGTGCTGGTCCTGATGTGGACCGCCTGCAGGGTATCTCCCGAAAACCGGCTCAATTTACTCGCTGTTCTGTCAAGATGAAGGATCAGGTCGGCCTGGTTGACAATTGCCCCCCGGGGAATCGGGGACGCATCAAACATGAGGGTGGAACGGTACACCACACCCGACTGAACATAAAACCTCGCAGGGTCGGTAATCAGATTGTCGATGTTGCCGAGGAAGGTGTCGTTGCCGATGGTGAACTCTGTTGTGTCCGTCACCGTTCCGCTCAGATTCCTCGCAATGACCGTCAGCGTCGGAACATACTGGACGGAATCGACACCGAATGCGGTGAAGCCTCGGGCAAGGGATGACCCGGTCGTCGGGACAAGAACAATGCCGTTCTGGGTGAACGTTGACGGACGGATCCATTGCCGGACCATGGCTGTGTCCAGATCGAACGTTACGAACCCGGTGTCCGACTTCAGGCTTCCGGAATAGGTTCCCCGGATGACCGACTCCTCGTAGAACCCGGCTGACTGGACGGAGTCCCAGGTCACTGATAATGAGTTCCAGGGTCGGAGAATCTTGTGTGCGTTGAACATCAGCATTCCGGTGGAATCGCCGATCCATGTTACCCCGCGGAGGCGGACCTGTGCGGAAAGGACTTCCACCGTGTCCCTCTGACTGAATCCCTGCGTAAACTGCATCGCCAGGATCGCCTGGTGTCCTCCGGTGATCCCCAGCATGTTATACACTCCGTTCATCGGGATGTATTGACGGAACGAATGAGAGGAGACAGCTTCCAGCGTGTCGACGATAACTTCGATGTCGATGTCGGTAAACCGGGTGTCGAGTGAATTCAGCAGGTTCGGGTCCTCACTGCATGATCCGAAGAGAAAGCAGGAAACGATGATAAGGAGAAATCGGGAGATCGGTTTCATCTAGCAGGACTGAATGATATAGTCGACAGCTTCGCGGATCGACGGAGCAACATGGTCCGCCGTGACTCCGTGGCGGGCCGCCTCTGTGTTCGATTGGCTCCCGTAGCCGGTGAGAACAAGGATCGTCCGGGCGCTGACTGCCTGACCAGCCCGGATGTCATCCAGCTTGTCGCCCACAACGAACGAGCGACCGAGGTCAAGTCCGAAATCGCCGGCGGCCTGCAGGAGCATTCCCGGTTTTGGTTTTCTGCAGTCACAATTCTTCCGATAGGGAGCGGCGCCGGCATCCGGATGATGCGGACAATAATAAATGCCGTCGATTCTTGCTCCCTCTGCTTCAAGCTCACGGACAAGTCTGTCATGGATTCGTCCGAGGGTCTCCTCGGTCAGATACCCGCGGGCAACCCCGGATTGATTGGAAATCACACAGGTTGTGATGCCCGCACGATTCAACACCCGTACCGCCGGGCCTGCGCCGTCGATCAGCCGGAGATCACCGGGGTCCGTCAGGAACTCCCTCTCTTCGTTGAGCGTTCCGTCCCTGTCAATAAACACGCCGATCCGTCCTCCACTCACCGATTCCTATCGCTCCAGTCGACGCTCCAAACCAACAGATTCAATGGGAGTGAGGGAGCCCGGGAACGGACTTCCTCCCCGAAGTGATCCTCCGGGCGTACAGGGTACATTGGGGAGATGGGATGTAAAATTGAT
>JAOUDE010000221.1 GCA_029859455.1 Ignavibacteria bacterium
GACCAGAACAATCCTCAAGTAAAGGTCCCGAAGTCCGCGGTCGAAGGTCTGGAGCCGGATATTTGTGAAATAATCCATGATCCCCAAGAACTTGTGCGCAGTCGGAAACGGTGGTTGAAACGTCTTGATCTCCGCCGACCCGGCCGGTGTTCCGGAAAGATGCTCATATCCTGCCATGACTGAACGAAGCGGTGAATCGATTCTGTACCCAAGCGAAGCGGCAAGTAAATACGCGGAGATATCCGCCCCTGATTCTGACCCGAGCTGATACGCGCCTTCCGCTTCGTAGAAGAACGACCAGAGCGATCCGTCCGCCCTCCCTCCGAGCGTCCACCGCGACCGGTCGATCTCTCCGGTCGTGGTGTCCAGGTAGCTCCGCTCCTGGAAGCCGAGGAGGGCAAACTTGTGACCGGATATGCCAAGATAGGAGTAATGCCCGCCCCAGAACAGGTATCCTTCGTTTCCACGCGAGGCAACAGTTGCCCGTGTCACGGTAGACGGAGGTACCGAGTATTCCGTTACACTGTTGGCCCAGAGATCGAGCGCGTGCCCGGACGGAGCGAACCGGATGAGTGCTCCGTCGAACGTGCGGCCGACATTGGACCAGTCGAGTCTGCCGATGATCCTCTCGGCTCCGTATGAGAGGCCCATCCGCCCCACGGTCAGACTGAGGTGACGGGCGAACAGGTTGTCGACTCTGATATATCCTTCATGCAGGTCAATATTCCGGAGATTCGTCGTCGTGTTCCCCGCACCTGCGACGACCGGTTGTCCAAAGATCCGCGAGTCCTGAAACAACACAGATATCGTCAGATCCTCGACCGGCCTGACGTCGGCGCCAAATCTGGTTCTGAGAAGTGTGTACAGGTTGGGGGAAGTCGAGTTCATGAAATCCCGGCCGTCCGCCTCACCCCGCACCCGCATTTCAGCTTTCCAGGTGACCAGGGAATCGTTCGCCGTGGCGCCGTTCATGAAGAGCAGAATCCCCGCGAAAAGAAAGAGGCCCGAACGATACCAGGGACGGATCATCGGGAGACCGCCTTCCGGATGCTGTCAAGAGCAATATTGATATTCTCGACCGAATTTGCATAGGAGAACCGGAGGTATCCTTCTCCTGAAGCGCCGAAGGCGGTTCCGGAAAGGCATGCAACCCCTGCTTCGTTCAGCAGGTAGTCAGCGAATGCCTGTGATTTCTTTCCGGTCCCGGAAATGTTCGGAAATACATAGAACGCGCCGAGTGGTTTGTGACACCGGAATCCCGGGATACTGTTCAGACCATCCACGATCACATCACGGCGCTTCTTGAACTCGGCGACCATCGCATCGACCTCGTCCTGCGGACCGGTCAGCGCTTCGATTCCTGCCATTTGTGTGAAACTTGAAGTGCAGGAGGTGCAGTTGATCTGCAACTGTGAAACAAACGGAACAAGCGGCTCCGGCATGATCCCCCAGCCGAGACGCCATCCGGTCATTGCATAGGTCTTGGAGAACCCGTCGAGGATGATGGTCCGTTCAGCCATCCCGGGGAAGGTCGAAATGCTGGTATGTTCGAAGCCGTCGTACAGAATCCGGTTATAGATTTCATCCGAGAACACCATCAGGTCATGTTTGACCGCAAGTTCTGCGATCTGCCGGAGGTCGTCCTTCGTGAGGATGCCGCCGGTCGGATTCTGCGGCGTATTGATGATCAGCATTTTTGTCTTCGGCGTAATCAGTTTCGCAAGGTCTGCCACATCGAACCGGAACCCTTTCTCCTCACGAAGAACCAGAGGAACAGGTTTCGCGCCAACGAAGTTAATGACCGACTCATAGATCGGGAAACCGGGATTCGGATAGATCACCTCATCGCCGGGATTGACACACGCCATGATGGCGAAGAACATGATCGGCTTCGCTCCGGGAGTCACCACGATCTGCTCAGGTGTGAACTGGTTGCCAAGGAGCTTCGAACTGTAGTCGGCAATCGTTTTCCTCATCTGGGGAAGGCCGGGCGCCGGGCCATAATGGGTAAAGCCGTCGTCCAGTCCTTTCTTTGCGGCTTCCTTGATATTCGCGGGGGTATCGAAATCCGGTTCTCCGATCTCGAGATGGACAACCTTCTTCCCTTTCGCCTCGAGTGCTTTTGCTTTGGCCAGGACCAGAAAGGCCGTTTCTGTTCCAAGGGTCTTCATTCTGTCAGCGACATGCATAGTGTGTTCCTGCGATTTCGGTGAGTGAAAAGAGCGAGGGTCGTTCGGCCGATTCAGACGGTTTTCGAGAGAGAAAGTAGCAAAAACGACTCAGAGTGGCAAGCGGGAAGAGGGGATCAATAAGAAAGACGAACCGCAGAGACGCGAACACGCCAAGGCGCCAAGCCAAAGGAAGGACCAGGAATGCCTCTTTGCGGCGTGGCGGCTTGGCGGTTCAAAACAATAAAACATGCAAGTCGGAATGTCATCCCTGCAGTGAGTTCCCTGCGCGATCGAGGGTTCGTTGAACCGCCTGTGCCACCGCCTCAGGAGTGATTCCTCCTTCGAATGTACAGAGATGCGGGTCGCCGGGACACTGATGCTGGCAGTAATCCTTTCCCGGAAGAACAATTTCAGACTGATTGCCCGACGGACCCCACCGGGCGGGTGAACAGGCTGTCAGCGGACAGAACATCGAGACGGTAGGGATCTTCAGTCCTGCAGCGATATGCATGGGACCTGTGCTGGCTGAGACGAGGAGCCGCATGAGGGAAATCATGCTGATCGATTGCCGGAGGTCTGCGGTCGGCATCGCGTGAACGCGTGACCGGTTCGCTTCCGCCAGCCGGCGGAGCACCGGAGCATCGCCATCACTGCCTGTGAGGACAATTCTGACATCACGTCGTTTCAACAGCAGGTCTATGAGCCCGGCGTAGCGCTCCGGCACCCAGTTCGGGGCCGAGCCGCGGCCGACGGGGTGAATGCCGATGAGTGTGTCGCTGGCGCCGATGCCGGCCGCCGCAAGCCGGTTACGTGCTTCCTGCTGTTCGGCCGGGCTTACGAAAACATCGACGTCCAGATCATTTGTTTCAACGCCAAGCTTCCTCCCAAGATCGAGACAGTAGTCAGCTTCATGGCGATCCTCTTTGTAATCCCGCCGTGTCACCCATCGGGTGCATGTCAGCAGGTGATCGAGCCGCAGACTGACGCTGATTCGGCGTCGAACCTGTGCGAAGAGCAGCATCCAGCTCAGCCGGCTCTTTGGCAGGAGGATCAATCCGGTATCAAATCGCCTGCGCGCAATCTTGCGCACCTGCGTGACAAAGCCCGAAAAACCAGCGTGAGCGCCATCAGGGTCATCAAGAATGATTTCATTCAGAAATGGATTGTCGCGAAGGACCGGTTCGGCATACGGTCTCACCATGGCTGCAATCCAGGCGTCGGGAAATGAGCGGCGAAGTGCGCGGATCAGGGGGGTGGCGAGAACGACATCGCCGATCCGGTCTGTGCGGACAACAAGAATACGGCGGGGGTTGTTGGACAAGGAGATGCTGTGCTGTGAGAGGAAAAACCGGGCGCCGGGGCACGGAACCGCGGCACCCTTTCTGTTTACTGGTCGGTAATAATCACGAGGTACTTTTCCTGCCAGAACTTTTCCGGGTCAATGATATTCAGGCTGGTATTCGTCTCATCCACCGCATTGAGGGCAAAATAGCTGGCCGATCGTTGCGGGACGATTTCATTTACTTCACCTTCGATCGTAATCATCGACGCGCTGGTCGCGTCAAGGGTGGTAAACAACCCCTGGTCCACGCCGCTCGCCATGACCGTGGTCGAGCCGAACCATCCGAAGGGAAAGCCTCCTTCGTTCCGGATGATTCCCTTCTCTTCGAGTTCATTCCTCGATCCGGCGATATAATACACTTCGTTGATCCTGTTCACCTGAGCGTCGATAATGGAGTCACGCTGAGCGATCTCCCGGGATTTCTCCACGAGCGCACCTTCGAGACCAGTCACACGCTCTTCGAGCATGGCAATCGTGAGTTCCCGCTCTTCGATCATGCGGCGAAGGTTGCTGAGGGTTTCATCGAGTGCCGTGTAATCCTTATTGAGCGAGCGAACCCTCGCTCTGAGGCTGTTGATCCGTTTCCGGTTCGCCGCCAGCGTGGAATCGATCCCGGCGATCTGAGCCATGAGGCGGATCCGGGTCTGTTCATTGGTTGCAGAAAACCGGCCTTCGGCCTCACCCGCCGCCCTTGTAATGCTCGCTTCCTGCTCCCGGACATGCTCGAGGCTCCCATGGACCTGGTTGATCGCCCTGAGGACCTCATCGAAGTAGATGTCCCGATCAGCAATGGCACGTCCGAGTGAGTCGGAAACCGATTGAAGTGAAGTGATTTTCCCCTGCAGTTCTTCCTCCCGGTTGTCGCATCCGCTGATGGCGATTCCGAGAAGTACAACAGACACCAATGCCCCGGTCTTCATGATTCCACCCTCCTGTGATGAACGTTGTATACTCTGAAGTACCCGCCGGCCCGTGAAAAAGTTCCGGGGATCCGACGGCTTAGTGGACGCTAGAGGATTCGAACCTCTGACCCCCTGCTTGTAAGGCAGGTGCTCTGAACCAGCTGAGCTAAGCGTCCGGGGCTAAGGATATCCGGACAGAAAATTCGAAATCCGAATATCGAAGCACGAAACAAATCCGAAATCCTAAGCCCGAAATGTGAAACCTTGGTCGGTCACGAAGCCGCTCCAGTTTCGAATTTTGCCACGGGTCCGACGGGCGGAATTTCGTGCTTGGGATTTGTTTCGGAATTCGTGCTTCGGATTTGTGCCTTGTGCATACCGAATATCGAACAAGGAATGTTGAAACAGAACGAACAAGAGCGGGAGACGGGACTCGAACCCGCGACGTCCAGCTTGGGAAGCTGACATTCTACCACTGAATTACTCCCGCAATAAGGAAGGGGCTTCCTGGAGGCCGGCCCCACCTCATTCAAACGCACCTG
>JAOUDE010000222.1 GCA_029859455.1 Ignavibacteria bacterium
GGGAATTGAATTCGCGTACTCGTATCAACCCGGAGGAACCGGGAACGCGCCGGAAACGGACGACAGCCTCTGGGTCTGGTTCCGGAATGACCTTGGTGCATGGGTCGAGGTCGTGTCCTATCCCGGGACTCCGGTGGAGCCATTCGTTCATGAGATGATCGATATCGCGGCGGCCCCGAACGGTGGCGGCACCTACTTCCACAGCCAGTTTCAGGTGAGATTCACCAACCGCGGCGGCGCCGGAGCAATCCCGAACGATGACTGGTTTGTCGATAACATCTTTCTCGGCCTGCCCGACCCTGCTGTCTCTGCATCCGATGCTGAGGTGGTATTCGACACGACCCTTGTCGGGAGCAGTTCTGAATTCAGCTTTTATGTTTCCAATATCGGACTGGAAGAACTGGTGGTAACGGACATCATTCTCTCCGATCCTGACCAGTTTTCAGTCGACCTTACATCATTCAATGTCGCTCCGGGCGAATACACAGAGCTGACTCTCGGGTTCAGTCCACTCATGGCAGGAGAAATCAGCGCCACGCTCGTCATCAACAGCAATGATCCGAATCAGGATTCCCTGACCGTAGAATTGTCGGGAATGGGGGATACGCCAGTCGACGTCACGACAGGGAAAGAGCTTCCAACAGAGTTCAGCATGGCGCCGAACTACCCTAACCCGTTCAACCCGACAACGACGATTCGGTATGCGCTCCCTGTCGCATCAGAGGTTTCCGTTGTTGTCTATGACATCCTGGGCCGCATGGTGAAAACACTCGTTTCCGGGGAACATGAAGCAGGATACCATCAGGCCTCGTGGGACGGGACGAACAATACCGGACAGATTGTCGGATCTGGCGTTTACGTGTATAGAATCCACGCCGGCTCTTACACGTTGACAAGAAAGATGCTTTTCATCCGATAGATAAAGAATAATTATGGCCGATCAGTCTTTATGTATTGACAAAACAACAATCTATTCACATATTGACCCAGCTATTGCAGGATGACCTGACTCAGCTGAGGGGGGGCAGACTTCCTTTACTCCTTCAGTTTCCCGAACGAAGACCAACCACACAAGGAAGAATTGAAGATCATCATCGCGATGATTCGTCCCTTTGGTGGCGCAAAATCCAGGGCCATCCGCCCTGTTCCTTCTACTTTCCGAGCACAATCCGTTTCAACCATCATTCTCCAAGGAGAAACCCCATGAAGAAAGTTCTGTTACTTTCTTGCTTGCTGGCTATTGCCTTTACCGCCACGGTCAACGCCCAACCTGGAAGTGTTCCGGATACCAGGATATGGAGCCAAAGCTACTGGAAACAGATGGCTGATCTTGGCAATGTCCCGTTCAACCCCGATGTCGTCCCCGAACGACCGGTCTATCTCGGCCCGGCAAGAACACCGGCCCTGGTAGTGGGCGGTGACGGAGTCGATGTCCCGACCGCTGATGACCCGAATGTCACCCAGAGTGAAAATTCCGTGTTCATCAATCCTCTGGATCACACGAAAGCATTTAACTCGAACAACTCCACCAACTGGCCTGTATCAACTCTGTACGGCACGAGTAACTATCACACAGCGGACGGTGGCGCCACATGGGCTGGTGATGTCAACCTCGCCGGCGCCGGAAACAACAGCGGTGACCCTGCTGCAGCAATTGACATGGACGGAAGATACTATGTCGGTTTTATCAATGCCGGCTTCGGCCAGAGTGTTGCCTACTCGGATAATGAAGGTGGCAGCTGGACCAACGTGACGGTCGTCGGATCCGGGCTTGAGGACAAGAACCATATGTGGGTCGATAACTGGCCTGCCAGCCCCTACAATGGTAACCTGTATAATGCATGGACCGCCTTTTCAACCAGCTCGGACATTGTCATCTCCCGCTCGACCAACAGCGGAACGAGCTGGTCAACCCCGGTCAACATCAGCTCTGCGGTTGCAGGCGGAAGCCACGACCAGGGTGTAAACATCCAGACAGGACCGAACGGGGAGGTGTATGCCGTCTGGGCAGTCTACGATTCGTGGCCCGCTCCGGAGATCGCGCTCGGGTTTACCCGTTCGCTCAACGGCGGGGCGACGTACGAAACCGGACGCAGGATTGTGACGAACATCAGCGGCATCCGGCAGCTGTACCCCGGGACATTTCCCCACCGGGTTTCTTCGTTCCCGGTCATGGCGGTCGACCCCCAGGGAGTCATTTACATCGTCTGGGTCAACAAGGGGGTTCCCGGCATCAACACCGGCAATGACATCGACATCTATATGGTGAAATCGACCGATGAGGGTCTGACCTGGTCCACACCGAGCCGGGTGAACCAGGATCCCACCGGCCTTTCGGAGCGTCACTACTACCCCTGGATCACAGCCGACCCTGTGACCGGCGGCCTGAGTGTGATCGCGTATGACAGCAGGAACACCACAGGGAACGCAGTCGAAACCTGGGTGTACACATCAATCGATCAGGGAAACTCCTGGGAAGAATTCAGGGTAAGCGACGTCGCATTCACACCTGCCCCGATACCCGGTCTGGCCGGTGGCTACATGGGTGACTACCTGGGAATCGCGGCGCGTGCGGGAACGGTCTATCCTGTTTGGACGGACAACCGGAACGGTGTGGCCCTCTCTTATACCTCCCCGTTTCAGCTCGCTTCCAACGTCGGTTATGTCGAAGGAACAATCACCAGCGATGGCAGCCCGCTTGATGGCGTAACGATCGATTTCCTCGAGGCAGGGATTCAGCTCCCGGGCAGCAGCGATGGCACCGGGTACTACCTCGCAGGCGCGGAGGTCGACACGATCGTCGGAACACAGGATTGGACCCTCCGGGCGACCAAATTCGGCTACCTGGAATACACGGCCCCTGTCACACTGATTCTGAGTGACACCATCACCCATAACATTACGATGGCAACCGCTCCGGGCGGAACGCTCTTTCTCCATGCGCATACCAGCGATGGCTCCGGAATCGGCGCTGATGTCAGCATCCTTCTCGGCGGCGAAGAGGTTGTCACCGGAAGTACCGACCCGGGGACCGGGGATTACACCACCCCCCTCCCGGCAGGAACGTACGATGTGATCGTCGATCCTCCGAGCCCGTACGGGACGGAGACCTTTACCGATGTGATCATTCTTGAAAGTCAAACCACCAATCTGGACGCCCTCGCGCTCTTCGTGCTGGATCCGGATCCGACAGCCCTGAGCGACACACTGGTTATCGGCCAGATCAACGCTCAAACACTGACGCTGACCAATACGACAGACGAAGACGTTCCATTCCGGATCACGGACGACAATGCCGAGGTTCGCATTGCCATTTCGAAACCGGCAGTTCAGCCACCCGCCGTGCCGCTTGAGCGACCGCAGTCTCCCAAGGGATCAAGTGATATGCGCGTCGGTCCTCCGCAGTACTCAGGCGCAGGCGGTCCTGATGGATTCGGCTACAAGTGGATCGATAGCGATGAACCGGGCGGGCCTGTGTTCGACTGGTTCGATATCACCGGCGTCGGAACCTCCGTTTCGCTGAGTGACGACCAGAATGCCGGTCCCTATTCGCTCGGGTTCGACATCAGCTTCTATGGCAACACCTACAACTCCATACGGGTCTGCTCCAACGGATGGGCCAGCTTCACCTCGACATCAACTGCCTATTCCAACGTCGCAATTCCTGATGCGTTTGACCCGAACAACGCACTCTATGGGTTCTGGGATGACCTGAACCCCTCCGCAGGCGGGACGGTCCACTACTATGCGGATGGTGCAAACAACCGCTTCATTATTCAGTTCACCAACGTTGCTTATTACAGCGGTACCGGAACGGTCACGTTCCAGATCATCGTGACGCCCGACAATGAGATTCTGTACCAGTACCTGAACATGTCCGGGACGGTCACTTCAGCCACCGTTGGGATCGAGAATGCCGATGGCAGCGTGGCGCTTCAGACTGTTTTCAACGCTGCATATATTCATGATAATCTGGCGACCCGGTTCTTCCTTCCGAACGCCTCCTGGATCTCGGAGAATCCGTCCGCTGGAACGATACCGGCCAACACATCGCAGGATATCACCATTACCTTCGACGCGAACGGGCTGGATGTCGGAACGACATACAATGCGAACCTGTTTGTCAGCGCGACGCATCCTGATGTGGAAGACGACATCGTTGTTCCCGCGAGCCTGACCACTCAGCTGGCAGACACCGCTGTTCTTCTTCTCAGCAAGGTGATTGTCGACTTTCCTCTGACCCCGGTCTTTGACACTTCGAGCGACAGCGTGCTCGCCCGCAATGGCGGAGCAACACCGCTCGATATCACATCGATCTCCTCGAGTAATCCGGAGTTCACAGTCTCACCGTCAATGGTTCGGATTTTCCCGCTCGATTCGGCATACATCTACATCGACTATACGCCAACCGCGGGTGGACTCGATACGGGCAGGGTTATTATCCTGAGCAACTCGCAGGGAACGCCGCGCAGCGATATCATCCTGAACGGCGAAGCGATCGGAGTCCCGTCATTCACCGTCGGACTCGATTCTCTGCAAATGGATATCGAGGGCGGATTGCTGGATTCGATCCAGTTCTACATGGGGAACAACGGTACACAGGATGGAGATTTTGCTGCCCGGGCAATCATGTATGACCCGACTTCCTCACGAAGAACATCGGTACCGCTCACTATCACCAGGGCGGCTCACGGGGTTCCGTCCTACCAGCGAGGAACCGCCCCTCCTTCGGCAGGACCCGCACCGAGACGCTCGGATGCGGCGAGGACCGGCAAGGGTGCCAGAATTCAGGACCTCCTCAGGGGAACCGGAACGACGGCCTACGCGGTCAGCGCGAACCTTTCCAGCTTCCTCGAGGAACTGAGCAGTTTCAACCTCGAGACACCGGGAACGTTCAACCTGATCGCCGGGATCGGGGATCCAAAGTATTTTGCCGGTGATTACGGTCCTGACGG
>JAOUDE010000223.1 GCA_029859455.1 Ignavibacteria bacterium
GCCGATGAAGACTTCCAGGACCTCAGGGATCTTCGCGGGCTGCTCGTTCATTCATCCTCCGTTCCTTCCTGATTACTCTCACAAATCACTTCGTTCTCCGTTTATGGGTTTCAACTGTGGTATCGTCGGTCTGCCGAATGTCGGGAAGTCGACCCTCTTCAATGCCATAACCTCGTCAGGGGTGGAAGCATCCAACTATCCCTTTTGTACCATTGATCCTAACGTGGGAGTGGTACCCGTTCCGGACCTCCGTCTGAAGGTCCTCGAAGAGATCTTCCGGCCCGACAAAGTAGTGCCAACAACGATAGAGTTTCTGGATATTGCCGGTCTCGTAAAGGGGGCAAGCAAAGGAGAGGGACTGGGGAACAAATTCCTGTCGCATATTCGGGAAGTCGATTCGATTGCCCATGTGGTCCGTTGTTTTGACGACCCGAATGTGGTACATGTGGACGGGAGCATCGACCCGAAACGGGATATCGAGATCGTGGAAACCGAATTGATTCTAAAGGATCTTGAGACGGTAGAAAAGAAAATCGAAGACGCAGGCAAGAGGTCGAAATCCGGTGACAGGAAAATAAAGGCGGAGGTCGACCTGTACTCTTCCGTCCGCAGCCATCTCTCACAGGGGCGGCTCCTTCGCTATTTCACTCCGCCGGATGGTGAGGCGGCAGTTATTCTGAGTCAGCTGCATCCATTGACAAACAAGCCGGTGATGTATGTCTGCAATGTCCATGAGCGGGATCTTCTGAAGGAGAACCGGTATGTGGAAATGGTCCGCAGCATTGCCGCAAAGGAGAATGCCAGGGTCGTGGTAGTCTCAGCCGGGGTTGAAGCGGAGGTTGCTGAACTTCCCGCGGAGGAACGGACAGCTTTCCTGGAAGACCTCGGGCTCCGGGAGTCGGGGCTGGAAAAGATGATCAGGGAGGGGTACGATCTCCTCCATCTCCTGACCTTTTTTACGGCAGGACCGAAAGAGGTGCATGCGTGGACTATCTCCGGAGGCGCGAAAGCACCGGAAGCAGCCGGTGAAATACACTCGGATTTTCAAGAGGGATTCATCAGGGCTGAAATCATGAGTTTTGATGATGTTGCCCGGCTCGGCTCTGAACAGGCGGTCCGGGATGCAGGCCTGATGCGGACGGAAGGGAAGGAATACCTCGTCAGAGACGGCGACATCGCATTCTTCCGATTTCGCGTTTGATCTTGACAACTTCTTTCCATTACTTATTGAACCTCTACGAAGCACAATTCATATTCCCCACTTGGTAAGGAGCCCCCATGAAGCGCAGCACTCTGTTCATTCCTTTCCTTCTGATCATTACAATGGCCATCCCTGGTTGCAAGGATGAAGACAATCCGGCCAACGGAGGCGGCGGTTCGACAGTCGTTCCCATCACAGCAGATCTTTTTCCTCTCACGGTCGGTCACAAGCTGACCTATGGCGGATTCGCGACCGCTCCCAACGGCGGAGCGATGATTCCGGATCCGACTGGAAGTTACAGGAGCGTCTGGACTATCGCTTCGAACGCTGCACCGACACCGCTTGGTGGAACTGCAACTGCCGTTGTGGACAGCACCACGGGACCGTTCGGTCCCGGAGGAGTTGTGGTGACGGTTTCCAGAACTTTGCTTCTTCAGAAGGATAGTGCCGGCGACTTTCTGTTCATGCAGACCATTGGCCCGTTCAAGCGAGCGTTTGGGATTCCGGTCGGCACAACCGGCCCGGACACTCTGATCTGGGTCGCGGTGGCACGTCCGAGCCACGGCGTTGGTGCCACTGGAATGCAGTGGACCGCTTATGACTCAAGTTTTACCGGAACCGGCGGGGTGGCTGTTCGACTTGAAATCTTCGGCGTCTTTGAGGCGACGGAAGTAGTGAACGACAATACCGTGGCGAACGACGGACCTGCGACCGAACGTTTAACATACCGCTCACGCACATGGCGGAGGATAACTGCCGGCGGAACGGTCGTTCAGGACGATGCTACCACCTCCATCCTCTGGCTGGGTGAGGATCTTGGCCCGGTGAAGATGCGTCTTGTGGAGGACACCGAGAATATCGGGCACGACAGAACCCTCAGCGCGATCAATTTCTGACACAAACTCTTCGGGGAAGCTGACCAGGCTTCCCCATTCTTTTTCCATCGTCCATCGAGGTCGTGAATGAATCATCCCCGTTGGAGTATTCTGATTTCTCTGCTCTTCTGTTCCGCAAGCCTGCTGGCGCAAACCGGATCGATCTCCGGAACAATTACAGACAGTGAGACTTCGGAACCTGTTCCTTCCGCGAATGTTCTGATCAAAGGAACTCAGGTTGGGACAACGACAGATCTGGACGGAGCTTTTGAACTGCGGGGAGTTGATCCCGGTTCGTATATGCTTGTTGTTTCGTCCGTCGGCTTTGAGGGGAAAGAGGTTACCGTGGCTGTGGTTTCCGGTCAGACGGCACAGATTCAGATCTCTCTGGCCCAGCGATCGGTTGAGATGGGTGATGTCACCGTCCTTGGCGCATCGCTCAGAAGCGAAAAGATCACGGACGCGCCCGCTTCCGTGACCGTTCTTGATGCGAGAGAGATCGAATTGAACAGTGTCAGCGGACAGGTACCGAAACTGCTTGAGACACAGCCTGGTGTGGATATCGTCCAGAGCGGGGAATTCGATTACAACATCAATACCCGGGGCTTCAACAGCTCTCTGAACCGCCGGCTCCTTGTCCTTCTGGACGGCAGAGATCTGGCTGTGGCATTTCTGGGTTCTCAGGAGTGGAACGGTCTGTCGGTTCCAGCGGAGGACCTCGGAAAAATAGAACTGATCCGGGGGCCCGGTTCCGCCCTGTACGGCGCCAATGCGTTCAATGGCGTGCTCAACATACTGACGCCTTCGCCGAAGTCGATGGCCGGAGGGAAGATTACCCTTGCGGGCGGCGAGGTCAGTACATTCCGCTCCGATTTCCGGTATGCCGGTGTGGCCGAGCAGTGGTCGTACAAGATCAATGCCGGGCGTGCTCAAAGCGATACCTGGAATGTCTCCCGGTTGACTTTTCCCTTCGAGTATGAAGGGTTCAATCCGTTCCTGAATACCGAGGTCGTTCCGGTCGATCAGTCCACGGTCGCTTCAACCTACGGATCCGCCAGGGTCGATTATGATTTCGGCGGCGGAGCCGCGGCCGTTGCTGAGGGAGGATTAACGCAGGTGGAAAACGCGATTCTGGTGACGGGGATCGGCCGTGTGCAGGTTCCGAAAGCCACCAAGCCGTGGGGAAGGATCAATTACTCTTCCGGTTCCTGGTTTGTGCAGGCATGGGGTGCGGGACGCAACTCCCTCGAGCCGCAAGTCTCGCTCTCGACAGGACTGCCGCTCGAGGAGAAGTCATTCATCGGTCAGCTTGACCTGCAGTATCGCTTTGATGTCATGGATGACAGGATGTTTGTGATCCTGGGCGGAGCACACCGGTACCAGAGTGTTGACACTGATGGAACCCTGACACTCGATGCACATCATGATAACTCAAGCAGTTTATACGGACAACTCGAGTACCGGTTTGTTCGCGAACTGAAAGCAGTCGCTGCCGCCCGCTGGGACAGGAGCACCCTTCATGATGACCAGGTATCCCCAAAGTTCGCCCTGGTGTTCTCACCCTCCCCCGCACATACGATTCGTGGCACGTTCAACCAGGCATTCCAGGCCCCGAACTATTCGGAATTGTTCCTCTATGTGAAGCACCCGACAAGAAACCTCGCGTATCTTGGCAACGACAATCTGAAAGTTGAAACGATCACCGGTTATGAACTCGGTTACTCGGGGGTGTTCGGGAATCTCTTCTATGTCACTCTCGATCTGTACTTCAACCAGCTGGAAGACTTCATTACGGACCTTGCCCCCGGGACGAATCCCGCCTACCCGGGCCAGGCAGTCCTTCCCGGTGATTCGACTCTACGGACGATCTGGTCATATGGGAACGCCGGCAAGGTGGATGAGAAGGGTTTCGAGGTCGCGGTAAATGTCAACCTCACCCGTACAATCGGACTCAATGCGAACTATGCCTTCTTTGATTTTGACGTCAAGGAGGTTGGCGCCAACGATGTGCTTATCCCCAACACACCGAGTGACAAGTTCAACGTCGGCATCTCCTATCATGACGGGCCTCTGGAAGCCGCAGTCTCATATAAGTATGTGCCCAGTTACGACTGGGCTGCCGGAATCTATCAGGGACGAATACTCGCCTATGGCATCGTGAACCTGAGCGGTTCGTATGACATCACAAGCTACCTTGAAGCAGGATTGAACGTCACAAACCTGCTGGATAATGTCCATTATCAGATTTTCGGAGGGTCGCTGATTTACCGGCGGGCCGTGCTCAGTCTGACCGCCCGCTTTTGACGGGCTGAAACAAAGAGGGTCTGAAACGAGAAGGGGCGTCCGTACGACGCCCCTTCATTGATTTGAACGAGCTGTGGGTGACTATTCCGGAAAGAAACGCTTCCTCGCATCTTCCGTCATCATGGACGGACTCCACTGAGGTTCCCATACAATTCTGATATCCGCTTCACTCACACCCTCGAGACGGAGCAGCCGGTTTCTGACCGACTGTGCAATCATTCCGCTCATACCGCAACCCGGAGAAGTCAGGGTCATCTTCACTCCAACCCAGTCATCAATGATCTTCACTTCATAGATCAGACCGAGGTCGACGAGGTTGACAGGGATTTCGGGGTCGTAACACTCGCGCAAGGCATCGTACACGATTTCTTCATTCAGGATAACACTGTTACTTGCAGACATGGAGCGTCCCTCCTTTCACTGAAAGATAAACGTTTTAATGCCGGACATCAACTGGAGCTTCTGATTCCCTTTTTCCGGACCGCTGTGTACCGTTTTCCGGGTAAGG
>JAOUDE010000224.1 GCA_029859455.1 Ignavibacteria bacterium
CCTGCTCGATCTGAACCTGCGCATCAGGCGCAGTCTCCAGTATACCCTGCTGGCCACCGGCTGGATCATCGCCATCGGAGTGCTGGGGATCTGGCTGCTGACAGCAATTGTTCAGTGGAACCCTGATATGCCCCATATCCGGCTCACAGGTGCCTCGATTGAAATTACTGATGAGGCGATGACATTGGAGCAACGAGATCATGCTGAGAACGCTGGGATGATCATCATCGGCATCGGCGGGGCCGTCGCACTCTGGTGGCTGGGGCGAATCGGACTCACCGCGATCGCGCGCGGGTTTCACCGCACCCGGTACGACTACCGGCGCGCAGCCAACGATCTCGCCGAGGTGATGTCAACCAGGTTCGGGATGCAGAATCTTGCCCGCGGAATCGTCGAAAAAATTGCGGAGATCATGCACCTGAAAAGGGTGGGCATCCTGTTTTTCAGGGACGAAGAAGCATGTTGCTGCGAGGAAGCGCAGGGATTCGATGGGACGGCCTGGAAGGAGTTCTGCATCAGTAGCGAAAAAGGAATGACGGAAGCGATTCAACAGTTCAAGGGTGAATTCCGGATCGACTACCTCCCAGAGAACCTGAAACGGGAATTGCGGAAACAGGATATCCAGTACCTTGTTCCGATACGATCCAAGGAGCGTCTGGTCGGCACTATTCTGGTCGGAGAGAAACGCTCGGAATCGGCGTTCCTCCGGGAGGACCTTGAATTCCTGAGCTCGGTGTCCCGGCAGGCATCGGTGGCAATCGAAAATGCTTTTCTCTACGAGGAACTCGCGGAGCAGGAACGAATCAAGCATGAACTCCAGATCGCCAGGCGGATCCAGCTGGAATCACTCCCGCAATCAATCCCTCAGATCGCGGGACTTGACATCTCAGGCATCTCGATCCCTGCCACGGAGGTAGGGGGCGATTACTTCGATTATTTGAACGGAGAGGCGAACCGGTTGACTGTCGTTGTCGGTGATGTCAGTGGCAAGGGAACATCTGCAGCTCTCTACATGGCAAAAATTCAGGGCATTCTCCGGTCGTTGAACGAATTCGGACTGTCACCCGGTGAATTGTTCACAAGGACCAACCGGCTCCTCTGGAACGATCTTGAAAAGAAGTCTTTTGTCACGGCATTCGGCGCCTCGTTCGATACCGTCACAAGTGAAGTTGTTCTTGCGCGAGCGGGACATCTTCCACTGTTTCTGTTCCGTTATCAAACTGGCAGTGTTGAGCGGATCGTCCCACGGGGAATCGGCCTCGGGCTATCGGGAAACGGTTCATTTGATGAGGAACTACAGGAACAATCGGTCACATACGGACACGGTGATGTTTTCGTGTTCATCACAGACGGGATTACCGAAGGAAAGAATGCATACCAGGAAGAGTTCGGGGAGCAGAGGCTCGAGTCGGTTCTCGGAGCATCCGCGTCACTTTCTGCGGAAGGGATACGGGAAAGCATCGTTGATGCAGTGAAAACGTTCGCGGGTGAGACACAACAGCATGATGATCAGACTGTCGTGGTGGTCAAAATTGCGCCGTCGAAGAATTAGATTTTCATTGCCAGGGTCAGACCGTCTGCGATCGGTACCATGCTGATCTGAACACGTTGATCTGCGGCGAGCCTGGTATTAAACGCATGGAGTGCCCTTGCATCACTATCTTCCGTCGCCGGATCGGCAACCTTGCCTGACCAAAGAACGTTGTCGACGGCAATAACCCCTCCGCGGCGGAGCAGCACGAGCGACCGTTCAAGATACTCCCAGTAGTTCGGTTTGTCCGCATCGATGAAAGCGAAGTCATACGTTCCGCTTCCGCCATTGCTGATCAACGTGTCCAGGGTCTGAGCGGCCGGTCCGATCCTCAGATCAATCTTCTGCCGTACACCTGCTTCCGTCCAGTAGCGCTGTCCGATATCGGTCCACTCCCGGCTGATATCACAGGCAACCACCTTCCCGTCATCTGGAATGGAAAGCGCTGTCACGAGAGCGCTGTAGCCGGTGTAGACGCCAATCTCAAGCGTGTTCCTGGCTCCGATCGCCCTGAGAAGGAGGCTCATGAACATTCCCTGTTCCGGAGCAATCTGCATCGCGTGCATGGAGTCCGATGCGGTTTCCGTGCGCAACCGGGTCAGGAACTCCGGTTCCTTCGGGCTCACGGAGAGAAGGTATGAGTGAAGCTCGTCGGACAGACTAAATGTTTTATTCGACATCTGTTCTTCCGGTTATGGATCTGGGAGGAATGAAAGATAGGAAAGATCCGGAGAAAAACTGCAACAGGTCAAGCCATCACACGTATTGTGTGACGGAGGTTTCCATGACATCATTTCTTCTCTGGGTCTTGCTTCTGGTCGTGTGCTGGCCGATCGCCCTTATTGGCCTCTTCCTCTACCCCGTCGTCTGGCTCCTGCTCCTGCCCTTTCGACTCCTGGGATTCGCTGTCAACGGGGTACTGGAACTGGTGAAAGCACTGTTTCTGCTCCCCGCCCGCATTCTGGGCAGATAGCCCGGGCTACCGGAGCAGGATAAGTCGCCTCGCCTCGGTTGTCGTCCCTGTGGTCAGTCTGTAAAAATACACACCGGCTGCCTGTCCCGCAGCATTCCATCGCTGCATGTGGTTTCCGGCATCCAAATGTCCTTCAAAAAGCGAGGCCACCTCACGTCCGAGAAGGTCGTAGATCCTGAGAGAGACATTTCCTGCCTCAGCAGTCCGGAATTGTATCTCAGTTTCAGGGTTGAACGGATTCGGAAAATTCTGGCGAAGAAGAGTCCGTTCCGGCAGGATCGAGTCATCTCCTTCTATGACAGAAGTAATCAAAAAACTCCCCAGAACCGCGCTTCCTGGCCCCCCATACGCTCCCATGTCGTTGCGGAGGCTACCGAGTGCAGGCCATTGGGCAAAACCAGTGTTCAAAGGATCTTCAGGATCATTGTACGAAGCGGCGGAATCCCCTGTGTCAATACATGGTGAACCCGCCTGAAGATAGAAGCTCGTGTCGCTCACCATCGGATCGGCATTGATATTCCCCCCGCCTGTAAATCCGCCCTCGATATCGGAGAAGGACACCAGAGGAACAGCCCCGCCGATTGTCGCTATCGGCCCTGCAAGCACCTGTGTATTCCCCCAGACAATGTTGTTTCGGATGACCGGGTTGGTCGAAGAGACGAGGATCCCCCCTCCTTTTCCCGAAAACCCACCTCCTCCGGTTCCCGTCACCGAATTCCCATAGATTGTGTTGTTTTCGATTACTTTCACATTCGTCCCGAAATTCTGCGTCATCCAGATTCCACCGCCGCCAAATGTTGGCGCAGAGGTTGCTGGATAGACCCTGTTGTTCGCGATGACATTGTTCCTGACAGTACCTCCCGTGTAGTTCAGGACGATCCCCCCTCCATACAACCCCTCGTTGTCCCTGACCACGTTGTTGAGGATCGCAGGTGTCCCGTCACCGACACGTATCCCTCCTCCACCGGCACTCAAAGCGTTGCTGTATACCCTGATGGCAAAATTACCAACAATATGATTATTTCGTATTGTCGGTGAGGAGTACTGGATGAGAATTCCTCCGCCTTCAACATATGTTCCCGCTCCATGTTCGTCGACCCATTTTGTTCCTATCCCGTTTGTAAGGGTCAGGCCTTCGAGCACCGCTGTCGAGTCCTCTCCCGAATTGATAATCACACAGCTCCCGGTATCAGTTGCGGCAGGGCTTCCGCCATCAATGATTGTTGCGATGATCGTCTCCGGGTTATGGTCAAGGATGAACTCGCTGGCAACAGTGATATTCCTCCCTCTGAAATTGATATTCTCGACATAGAGTCCGCGGGCTATCAGGACCGTGTCACCATCGACTGAAGCGATGATCGCCTCCTGAATGGTGGCGAACTCCCCCGGGACGTGGTGTATCTCCCCCATCAGGGGCGACCAGAACACCACCATAGTTACTGCAACGAGTGCCAACTTCACCATGATTCAACTCCTTTGTTCAGATTGGATGACAGCACGAGCCTTCATTCTGCATGCATTCACTCCGCCGGTCCTGTCCGCGGTCTGAAATCTGACAGTTATGGGGAGAGAATTCAGCAACCAGAGCAACATACTCAATATCGGATTTACTTGTGACGAAAGCCCCCGCTTGTTGTTTCACCATCCGTGCATTTTGTGGACTGCATTCCCTCTTTCTTCTCCAGGGCGGTATGCTACTTGAGAAGGATGAGCTTTCGACTCATGGTCTCTTCCCCTGCAGACATTCTGTACGTGTATGCACCGGAACTGGGAAGCTGTTCAGCGGAAACATGGACGTTATGCACTCCAGGACCACGCATTTCATTGATGAGATTCGTGACATGTCGTCCCAGGAGATCGAACAGGTCAAGGCGAACAAACCCCGGCTCTGCAAGCTGGAACCGAATAACGGTTGAAGGATTGAAGGGGTTTGGATAATTCTGGAAAAGGTGCATTGTCCGTGGAAGTTCCATAGTTCCCTGGTCCACGGAGACCGTCTGTCCCTCCGACACCGAATAGAGTGAATCAACCGGCAGATCTGCCAGCACGTCCACAATACCTGATTGCCAGTATACCACTAAAGAATCAACCCTTCCCGCATCGCCCAGACCGAAATGGAGATTGAGGCTCTGCCCGCAGTACCCCGTTTGCCCAACAACGGTTCGCGATTGCCACACCGCAATACCATTGATCTGCGCTTTCACCCGGATCCTTGCCCCAATCGCCGAACTGTTGGAGATCGTCCCGGTTGCCCGAACACGAATCCAGTGGTTTCCGTTTGTCGCATCATTGTGGTAAAGAAGGTTCGTCTGATTCTCATTCTGGGTCCGTGCTACAAAGAGGTCAAGGAAGCCGTCGTGGTCATAGTCTTCC
>JAOUDE010000225.1 GCA_029859455.1 Ignavibacteria bacterium
AAGCTGGACATTGCTGAGCCACGCGACAAGTTCCTCAAGAAACGGCCCCATCAGGTCTTCCTCCGCGCAATCATTGCCGCCCCGATAAGGGCGACAAGGAGAATAATCGAGGCAATCTCGAATGGCAGGATGTAGCTGGTCATGAGCATCTCCCCGATCGCCGGCGTCGTGGTTGCCACGTCGGACGGCGTGCCGCTGACCGTGGACCATGTCGAATAGAACACCCCGCTCAGGGAACCGCCAACGACCGCAGCCAGGATCGCGGCAGGGACAATCTGAAGTGTCCCCGTCTTGATATCGACATCAACGACACGATTCGTGAGCATCACACCGAAGAGCATCAGAACCAGGATCCCCCCGATGTAGATCAGAATCTGTGTGACCGCCAGGAAGTCTGCCTGTAACAGCACATAGAGACCGGCAATCCCGAAGAACGCGAAGAGCAGAGCGAAGGCCGCGTACATGATGTTGCGCGAAAAAACGACAACCACGGCACTCCCGACCGCAATCAGCGCAAAACAATAGAACACAATGTCAAACAGATCCATCAGTCGGGCAGGCTATGAGTTTGTTCCCCTGGAAGCAGGCGCTGGTTTTGTCGCAGCCGTCGATTCCGACGCTGCGAGTTTGCGTTTTGCATCGTCCACCTCAGCCGGAGTCATCGTGGCAAAATTGTAGATCAGGTTCTCCCTTTCATATTCGGAGAACTCGAACACCTCGGTCATCTTTATACACTCGGTCGGACAGGGATAGACACAAAGGCCACAGTAGCAACATTTTGCAATATCAATATCGAACACCGGGACGTAGAGCCGTTTCTTCGAACCGACCGAGGTGACCCCAAGATCAACGTCTGACGTCGATTTGATCGTCTCGATGGTAATACAGTTGACCGGACAGGCCATGGAACACTGATCGCATCCGATGCAATCGTCCATGTTGACGTAGAGCCGGTTGCGCGCCCGGGCGGGGAGTTTCAGCTTCACATCCGGGTACTGGATTGTTACCGAAGGGGTGAACAGATGCCGCGCGGTGATTCTCATGCCGATAAGAATTGTCCGGACGGCATCGAAAATATTTTTGAAGTATCTACCCATATACAATGATCCGAGTGATTATCCCTCGAGAAGGACCCAGAATCCAACGCCGAGAATAATCACGAATGAAAAGGGAATCAGAACCTTCCAACCGACATACATCAGCTGGTCCACCCGCAGCCGGGGAAGCGTCCAGCGGAGCCACATTTGAACGAACACAAATCCCATGCTCTTTGAGAGAACCCAGAACACACCCCACAGCGGACCGGAAAGAGCCTCACCGAACGGGCTGTTCCAGCCTCCAAGAAATACGGTCGCGGCAATAATGGAGACGGCAAACATGTTCGCATACTCGGCGAGGAAGAAGAGGGCGAATTTCATCCCTCCGTACTCTGTATGATATCCGGCCACGAGTTCCGATTCCGCTTCCGGGATATCGAACGGTGTCCTGTTGACTTCGGCCAGCGACGCCACGAAGTAGATCAGCGCGGCGGCAAAGAGGAGCGGAAATTTCTGAAAAATAAACCAGTTGAGTA
Source organism: Ignavibacteria bacterium (assembly GCA_029859455.1). Lineage (GTDB taxonomy): Bacteria > Bacteroidota > Ignavibacteria > UBA10030 > UBA6906 > JAOUDE01. The sequence goes on from JAOUDE010000225.1 coordinate 1,574, forward strand.
TCGACCCCGATTGCGCCCTGTTGATCTCCTGGAGGTCGAATGATCCGACAATCATGACAACGGCAAGGAGGGTCAGCGCAATCGGTATCTCGTAACTTACCACCTGCGCCGCCGACCGCATAGCGCCGAACAGGGACCACTTGTTGTTCGAAGACCACCCGGCCATCAACAGCCCGATCACCACGAATGATGAGACTGCGATAATGTAGAACAACCCGATATTGATTTCCGTACCGACATAGGCGGCACTGAAGGGAATGGCGGCAAACGCAGTGTATGCTCCGATGAAAACGACAAACGGAGCAAGAGAGAACAGCAGACGGTCTGCTGCGGTGGGAATGATGTCTTCCTTCTGAATCAGCTTCAGAATATCCGCTATCGTCTGCGCCCAGCCGTGCCACCCTCCAGTCCTCATCGGTCCGAGCCGGTCCTGCATGTGGGCCGCGATCTTCCGCTCCCACCAGACAGCGAACAGAGCAAACGGGAGAATCCACAGCAGTGGAACGAATGCCATGAGGACATACACCAGAAGCTCGTTGCCGAGGAGATCGACCAGGAGTTCTTTCATGCTAACGATCGACCTCCCCCAGCACAATATCGATGCTTCCCAGGATTGCAATCACATCGGCAATCATCGCCCCCCGGGACATCGCGGGAAGGATGGAGAGATTGACAAATGTCGGCGGACGGACCTTGACCCGGGAAGGACTGGTTGTCCCGTCCGCAACAATGTAGTAGCCCAGCTCGCCCTTAGGCGTTTCTGTGCGCACATACAGGTCCGCCGAATCCGGCCGGATTCGCTTCGGAATGGCCGACTGTACGTTCCCTTCCGGAATCTGGCCTATCGCCTGCTCCAGAATTCTAAGACTCTGCTCCATTTCACGAACCCTGACGATGTACCGGTCCCAGCAGTCGCCGACGGTCCCGACCTCGCCCCGACCAACCGGGATATCGAATTCGAACCGGTCATAGATCGAATAGGGATCGTTTCTCCGGAGGTCCCATTCAACCCCCGAACCCCGGAGGACAGGTCCGCTCGCCCCGTAGTTCACGGCCACATCAGCCTGAAGCACTCCGACATGAGCTGTCCGCTCCACAAATATCTTGTTGTGGGTCAGAAGGCTGTTCAGCTCTTTGATCGTTGGCTTGAACGAGGTGCAGAAGTCCGCCACTTTGCCTGCAAAATCCGGGGGGACGTCGTGAGAAAGACCGCCTATCCAGATATAATTATAGAGAAGGCGGGCACCACAGGTCTGTTCGAACAGGTCAAGGATCCGTTCCCGGTCCCTGAAACAATAGAGAAAGGGTGTGAACGCCCCGATATCCATTCCGAACGTACCAATGGCTAGCAGGTGGCTGGCGATCCGCTGGAGTTCCGCCATGATGACACGGATATATTCCACACGCTCCGGAACTTTGATGCCGAGCATGGTTTCACACGCGATCGCATACCCCAGGTCGTTCGACATCGCCGCGATATAATCCATTCTGTCGCAATACGGGATGACCTGCTGGTAATTCGACATGTACTCGGCATGCTTCTCAAAGCACCTGTGCAGGTATCCTATGTGAGGGATCATGTCGACAATCACCTCACCGTCAACAATCAACTCAAGACGGAGGACCCCATGAGTGGAAGGATGCTGTGGCCCCATATTCACGATCATCTCGTGATTCTTCAGGGGCCGGGGAAACCCGGGAATGGTGAGCGGTTTTTCTGCCACAGCTTCCATCAATACGGAACCTTCATGCCGCGATAATACTCGGGGAGTTCATAATCCTTTCTGAGCGGGTGTCCAACCCAGTCGTCCGGAAGAAGAATCCTCCGAAGATCCGGATGACCGGCGAAACGGATACCGAACAGGTCGAACGCCTCCCGTTCATGCCAGTTCGCTGTTTTCCAGACCGACTCCACAGACTGACATTCGGGTTGATCATCTGATACTTCCACCTTCAGCGTAACCTTGTGCCTCTTTGTCATCGAGTCCAGGTGATATACGACTCCCATCCTGCCGCCAGTGTAGTCCACGCCGCTGAGACACATCAGGGAGTCAAACGCCATTCGGTCATCATCCCGCAGAAACCTGGACACATCAAGAATACGGTCAGGCGGAACAAGGATCGACGGGTCACCGGATCCGGCTTTCTTCAGTTCAAACGTCACCCCCGGGAACTGCTTTATGAGGGTGTCGAGAATTTCCTGTGGAATCATGCGGTTTTCACGAGGCTTTCGTTGCGGATCTTTTCCTGGAGTTTCATCAGACCTTCCATCAACGCTTCCGGTCTTGGAGGACAACCCGGCACATACACATCAACCGGGATGACACGGTCGACCCCCTTGAGAACATGATAACCATGCTCCCAGTATGGTCCACCACAGTTGGAACAACTTCCCATGGAGACCACGTAGCGCGGCTCGGACATCTGATCATAGAGGATCTTGATCCGGTCCGCCATTTTCAGGGTCACCGTTCCTGCAACGATCATCACGTCAGATTGTCGGGGTGTGCCCCGGAAGAAAATCCCAAAGCGGTCAAGGTCATAATGAGAAGCTCCCGTTGCCATCATTTCAATGGCACAACAGGCGAGCCCGAACTGCATCGGCCAGAGGGAAGAAAGTCGCGCCCAATTGAGGAGACTGTCAATCGAGCTTATCACGATATTCCCGTTTTCAAAACGCTGGTCAAGGAGACCCATGGTCGGATTCAGTCCTTCAAGGATTGACGAATTGGAAAATGGAGGGTTGTATCAGCTGCCGACAACCTGCTCTTCCAGAAGATGATCTTCCCGGACGCCAACCCCTTTCTCGAACGTTGGTATCTTCGGGGCCGGTCTGTCCCAATCGAGATCTCCCTTCCGCCAGACATAGGCATAGCCGACGAACAGGATCACGATAAAGATGACCATTTCGACAAAAGCGAACCATCCCAGCTGGCTGTATACAAGAGCCCATGGGAAGAGAAAAACAACTTCGACATCGAAAATCAGAAAAATCAGGGCGATAACGTAGAAACGGATATTGAAGCGCACCCTGGTGTCCCCAATCGGCACCTCGCCACACTCGTATGTGGTGAGTTTGCTGGGATACGGCCTGTTTGGCCGTATGAGCCAGGCTGTGACCAGCCCCCCCGCAACAAACACCGCTCCAATGATAAAAAAGATGAGAACCCGACCAAACTCGGTGAGCATGAACAGATGTTACTCCAAAGGTCAGTTGGTGAGGAGAACTCGGGTGAGTTCACGCATTTCAAGCCGTGCAAATATACTAAGACTGCGAAAT
>JAOUDE010000226.1 GCA_029859455.1 Ignavibacteria bacterium
ACGGTATCTTTGAATGGGTGATCTGGTCCGTGTTCTTCAACCGTCCCTGAGCAAGCCGTTCATTGTAGTCCACAATATTCCGGACACCGGCCGCCGCCAGCCGGTCGTACCGTTTCTCCATCTCGTATTCAACACCCTTAAGAACGAGTACTGCGTTTCTCGGATTAGTGATGATCTCCTCATCGATATCGGGAGAGACAGCAAGAAAATGATGACGGAGGACCGAGTACTGTGACAGCTCGATCTTCTTCGGATCGATGATCACCAGTTTGAGATCAGACGGATGCATCCGGTAAAGCAGGCTCGCGAGAATCGTGTTGATGCCGACACTTTTTCCGGAACCGGTCGATCCGGCGATCAGAAGATGCGGCATCCGGGACAGGTCGTCCGTGAAGATTTCTCCCGAGATCGTCTTCCCCATCGCAAGAGGAAGGTTCGCAGGCGTATCTCTGAATGCGGCCGAGTTGATAACAGAGCGAATGCTCACGATCGCACGATTGTGGTTCGGGATCTCCACACCGACAGCCGAGCGACCCGGAATCGGCGCCATGATCCTGATCCCTTTCGCCGCCAGCTTGAGCGCGATGTCATTCTCCAGGCTGACGATCCGGCTGATCTTCACACCAGCCGCCGGAACGAGCTCATAAAGAGTGACGACAGGCCCCGGGGTCACGCTGACACTCTCCAGTTCGACGTCGAATTCCGCCAATGTTGCCCGGAGAAGGTCAGCATTCGTTTTCAGTTCGGACTCGTTCAGATCCGCTTTGTGGGCCCGCGGGGAATCAAGCAACTCGACGGAGGGAAAAACATAATCCAGTTCAACATCTGTCTGTACAGAGCGCTCATCGTCAAGGTTCACCTCATCCGGGATCTCCCTCCGCTCAATATCCACCCTCAGTTCGTGCGGGTCTGCAACCTGATCCTTCACCGCCGGTTCCGTCCTTGCGACTGCTGCAGCCTCTTCCATGAGGACGGCGGGCTCAGGAAGTTCTTCATCTTCAGGTTGCTCGGGCCGCCGGACGCTGACCTCCGGAGGCGGCGGAGGCGGCTCAGGTTCCCGCCTGGCACGTTCTTCCCGTGCGATCTGTCGTTCAACCTGTTTGGTACGGATCCAGGTGGTCAACAGACCTGCTCCCGTTCTGACCCGTTCAGCCATCGCCTTGAGATCCAGGTCCGTCACAACGACGAGATAGATCACAATCGCCGTGAAAACCAGGATTGCAGCCCCGGCGAGGCCAATCAACTGCGACAGGACACTGGCGGTGAAATCACCGACGATCCCGCTCCACTCCATGCCGGGAGATCCGTCAGCCATGAGCCTCACAACACCCAATGTAAAGGAAAGCAGGAGAGCACCGGTGGCTATCGCCATGAAGGGATTGAGGAAGTCAGCAATGTTCCTGCCACGGAACATGATCCAGCCGACTCCAAAGAGCATGAACGGGAGAGCGAACACCGCGTAGCCGATACTCCCTTTGATCAGAGCGGTGGAAAGCAACGCGCCTGTGAGCCCGAGCCAGTTGCGTGATAGATCTGCCCGTGCCTGAACATCCGGATCGCCGGTGACAATCCCGGCTAGCTCCGTTGGGGACAGGTCCGCACCAGCCTCATCAGCTGTATCATACGAAACGAGTGACAGAAAGATCAGAAGACCTGCTGCGAAAAGAAGGATCGAAAGAATGATCTGCCGCTTCTCGTTCGGCAGTCCCCCCTTTTTTCCTCCTTTGGAGACCTCGTTACGTTTACGGTTCCTTGCAAGCATCGATTTTTCCGGTCGTTTACGTTCCGACAATCTTCTCTGACTCCGGTGTCATTTCACCGTTCGGCTTGATCTTCACTACATTCCCAACCAGTTGCGGGAGAATTTTCAGGTGATCGACCGTGGCACAGTATTTCAGATCATCTGCAAATCCGATTGAGGACAGATATGTTCCATGCTCGGAGGTACGAACCATCTTCGGAATCGATCGTCCGAAGTCCTTGTACAGCGCGCGGGCGGCCAGGGCCGCATCGGTAAGAACAAGGTCTCCGTTTTGCTTCCCGAGTTCATTCAGCAGCATCCCGCCGCAGACAGAGTCCTCCATCGAGAATTTGCCGCTGTTCCCGGAACAGAGAATGACGAAATCTCCTGCCCACTCCTGCAGAAAGCCCAGCATTGACGAGAGGTTCACGAATCCTCCGATCACAACCGATTTCGCATAACGCGCCTTTTCAATGGCGCGGGACCCGTTGGTGGTGCTGTAGATGATCGCCTTGCCCTGTACTCTCTCACTTGTGTATTCCGACGGGGAATTGCCGAGATCGAAGCCTTCAATGGTCTTTCCCAGACGTTCTCCCCCCCGGAGAATGTGATCACCAAAGAGGCTTCCCGATAGCTTGACTGCGCGTTCTACCGTATGGACCGGGATAATCTCTTTTGCCCCGTTGGCGAGAGCGGTGGGAATTGTAGATCCGGCACGGAGGACGTCAATCACCACGACGGTCCGGTCCCGAAGGGAATGTTCGTCGATATGGTCCGACGCGAAATAGAGCCCGGCGTTCATACCTGGGGCCTGCTCGTAACGAAGGGTAATGACACGATTTCTGCCTCACAATTGTTCCCACGGATCGCGACCTGGACCGGCTTCCCTGCCACTGCAATTGCTTTCGGAATATACCCCATACCTATGCCTCGTTCAAGCGTCGGTGAAAAACCCCCGGATGTCACCGTTCCGATTTCCCGACCTTCCGCCGTGATCGGATATCCCTTGCGAGGCACATTCTTTCCGTCAAGCCTCAGCCCGACAAGTTTCCGTTCCGGCCCGCGGGCCTTGACGGCCGCAAGCGTTTCTGATCCGATGAACGCTCCCTTCCCGAGTTTTGTGATCCAGCCCAGTCCAGCTTCCAGCGGATTGGTCGTATGATCAATATCATTTCCGTACAGACAGAAACCCATCTCGAGCCGAAGAGTGTCACGGGCTCCCAGGCCTGCCGGGCGGAGACCGGCGTCCTTTCCGGCATCAAGGAGTGAGTTCCAGAGCGTTTCAGCAGATTTCTTTTCGGCGGGAAAATACAATTCAAAGCCGACCTCTCCGGTGTATCCGGTTCTGGAAATCAGGAGGTCGGTACCGGCAACTGTTCCGCGGATGCTGTGGTAGTACGGAAGCGACTCCACGTCGGCCGTTGTGAGGTGACGCAGAATCGAACGTGACTCGGGACCCTGGACGGCGATGAGGGCTGTTGCATCGCTTGCGTCGACGAGATCGACGTCACCCTCCAGCTGCCGGCGCATCCAGGCAAGATTGGTTGCGATATTCCCGGCATTGACCACGAGCATGAAATGGCTCCCCATGTGGTAGACCAGGAGATCGTCGATGATTCCGCCGTCGCCATTGCACATCGCTGAATATTGTACCCGCCCCTCGGTCAGACGTGACGCGTCATTGGTCGTCAACCGCTGAATGAATGCAAGAGCATCCGTTCCTCTGACTTCGATTTCACCCATATGCGATACATCGAACAAGCCTGCCCGGCTGCGCACGCAGCGATGTTCTTCAAGCACCCCGCTGTACTGGAGCGGCATCTCGAAGCCCGCAAAGGGAACCAGCTTCGCGCCGGCAGCGCGATGCTGTTCATAAAGAACGGTACGTTTCAAATCCATGGACCGGGGGATCGACTACTGATTGTGATTGCCGGTGATGTCTCGTTCCTGTTTTCTTGAAAACACACGAAACTCGCCCATTGGAATCGATGGATCCGTGTCGAGCTGAATCATCAGGAAGTGCCGGAGCATCATCTTGCGGAGCCGACTTGGGGTCCCTTCAATAAGTGAATCCTCCAGCTCCGGGTTCACTCTCAGAATGATCCGCCATTCCCGCGTTTCCGACTTGAAACGTCGGAGCCACCGGTCGAGCTGGTTGATGGTTGTTGTCTTCGATCGGACCAGGCCGGTGCCGCTGCAGGCGGGGCAGGTCTCGGTAAAACTATGAAGAATGTTCTGTCGCACCCGCTGGCGCGTGATCTGAACAAGGCCGAACTCGGTCATCGGGAGAACCGTGATCTTGGCCCGGTCTTTCCTGAACTCCTTGCGGAGTTCATCATTCACTTTCTTCTTGTTCCGTTCCTCGTCAAGGTCAATGAAGTCAACCACGATGATTCCGCCGATATCTCTCAGTCGCAGCTGGCGGGCTACCTCACGGGCTGCTTCGAGGTCTGTTCTAAGAGAATTCTGTTCCTGTTCCCTCTTGGCGGCATAGCGACCGCTGTTCACGTCGATCACCATCATGGCCTCGGTCGGCTCGATGATGATGTATCCACCGCTCTTCAGCCAGACCTTCCTGCTGAGCGAGACTTCCAGCTCTTTCTCGATTCCATAGCGGTCGAAGATCGGAATCCGTTCGCGGTGAAGTTCGATCTTTTCGAGGAGTTGCGGCTGTGTGAACTTGATGTAGGAGGTGATTTCTTTGTACAGCTTCCGGTCATCGACAGTGACCCGTGCAACCTCACGGGAAAAGAGGTCACGGATGACACTCGATGTGGTCGCCATGTCCTTGTAGAGCAGGCAGGGGGCGGTCTCTGATTTGACCGATTGCTCGATCTCCCGCCACGTCTTGATCAGCCCTTCGAGGTCGTTTCGGAGGGAGGCGTCATCACGTCCCTCGGCAACGGTACGAATGATCACCCCGAATCCTTCCGGGAGGATTTCCTGGGCCATTTTCCGGAGCCTCCGCTTTTCACGGAAATTCGAGATCTTCTTGGAGATCCCGATCTTATCGTCAAACGGTAAGAGCACAAGAAAGCGGCCGGCGAGGGAAACTTCCGAAGTCACCCGGACCCCCTTCTTCCCGACCGGCTCCTTCGTGATC
>JAOUDE010000227.1 GCA_029859455.1 Ignavibacteria bacterium
GCGCTGCTGACCCTTCCGGTCGTGATCGTCTCAGTTGAGGAGGCACTCCGGAACGTACCGGACGACCTTCGTGCCGCAAGCCTTGCGCTCGGTGCAAGCAAATGGCAAACAATCAGGAAGGTCGTACTGCCTCATTCCGTCACAGGGATACTGACCGGCGGGATTCTTGCCGTGAGCAGAGGAGCAGGGGAGGTCGCCCCGATTCTTTTCACGGGGGCAGCCTACTTCCTTCCCGACATACCGACCGGGCTCTCCGATCAGTTCATGGAACTCGGCTATCATATTTATGTCATGTCAACGCAGTCCACCAATGTTGACGCAACGCGCGGGATTCAATATGCCACGACATTGACCCTGCTTGGACTGACGTTCCTTCTTAATTTTTCAGCCATTTTCCTCCGATCGCGAATACGTGCCCGAAGCATATGACCACAGACGCCATCACAAAAATAGAAACAGACGGTCTCAACCTGTTCTACGGGGAGAAGAAAGCACTCGATGCTATTTCAATCGCGATGCCGGAACACCAGGTAACCGCCCTGATCGGTCCATCCGGCTGCGGGAAATCAACCTTTCTGCGTTCCCTCAACAGGATGAATGATCTTATTGCAGGTGTGAGGATCGATGGAAATGTGTTCATCGACGGAACGAACATCTATTTGAAGAATGTGGATGTCGTGGAATTGAGGAAACATGTCGGAATGATTTTTCAGAAATCAAACCCGTTTCCGAAGTCGATTTATGAGAACGTGGCATATGGACCCAGGATCAACGGAGAGAGCAACAAGAAAGCCCTGGACGATCTGGTCGAGACATCGTTGCAGAGGGCAGCACTATGGGATGAGGTCAAGGATGATCTGAAGAAAAGCGCCCTGGCTCTTTCAGGCGGCCAGCAGCAACGACTCTGTATTGCGCGGGCGCTCGCTGTGAATCCGGACATCCTCCTGATGGATGAACCGGCAAGTGCCCTTGACCCGATTGCGACAGCAAAAATCGAAGAGCTGATCTATGAACTGAAAGTCAATTATACCATTGTCATTGTTACTCATAACATGCAGCAGGCAGCGAGAGTCAGTGATTACACCGCTTTCTTCTACCTTGGCCAGTTGATCGAGTTCGGGGAGACGAAGAAGATGTTCACGACACCCGAAGTGAAACAGACGGAAGATTACATCACGGGACGGTTCGGCTGATGCAGCGGCATTTTGACAGGGATCTGGATTCTCTGAAGGAGAATCTGGCTCGGATGGGGAGTCTGGTCGATGATCAGCTCGATGCGTCCTGCCGGTCGCTGTTTTCCGGCAACATCGACCTTGCCACGGTGGTCATCGATGGTGATGCGGCAATCAATGAAATGGACAACAGGATCGAGAAGCAATGCCAGAGTCTGCTTGCTCTCAACCAGCCTGTGGCAGTGGATCTCCGCCTCCTCATGGCGATTCTGAAGATCAATCGTGACCTCGAGCGAATGGGAGATATTGCAGTCAATATTGCCGAGAGGACGGCAGCGCTTGCACCACACAGGGAATTCGTTCGCAGCACCCGGCTCGAAGAAATGGCGAGCATTGCACTGATTATGGTCCGTGAAGCACTCGATGCATTCATCAATACATACCCCCCTCTGGCGACACGGGTTCTCGAGAGTGACGATATTGTGGATACACTGAACAGGAATGTTTTTTACAGGATGGTACGGGCCATGCAAAACGACCACCGCCTCATTGAAGCATGTTCTCACATCCTCATACTGTCCCGGCATCTGGAGCGTCTGGCCGACCACGCGACAAACATTGCAGAAGACGTCATCTTTCTGGTGGAGGCAAAGGTTGTGAAACATCAGACATCGATTCGTCCCACCGGAGTCACCGGAGAATGATTGCTTTTCGGGACACAGCTTGCTATCTTGAAGGTCATGCATCGCCATTTTGAAGAAAAAATAGATGATCTCAAGAACAATCTGATCCGGATGGGGAGTTTCGCTGAGCAGGCGATTGCGGACTCGATCCGTGCTCTTCTGGAACTCAAAGCCGAGCTCGCCGATCGCGTGATCAGCCAGGATCGCCAGATCAATATGTTTGAAATGGTGATCGACCGGTCAGTCGTCGACCTTCTTGCATTACAGCAGCCGGTGGCAAAGGATCTTCGTTTCATCCTGGCGGCCTCGAAGATCAACAACGATCTCGAACGGATCGGGGACCACGCGGTAAACATCGCAGAGTCCGCCCGTCTCTGTGCAGAGCTCACCCCGTTCAAGGCATCGACTGACATTCCCCAGATGGCGCAGATTGCAAAAGCGATGCTCCGTGATTCGATCGACGGCTTTATCCATAACAATACCGATCTCTGTCGTGCAGTTCTCAAAAGCGATGACCTCATCGACGAGCTGAACAAAAAGACGAGTGCGGATCTTGTTCTCCTGATGAAACAAAAGCCCGAAATGGTCGACTATTCGCTCGAGCTGGTACGTGTCTCACGGAATCTGGAACGCGTTGCGGACCTGGCGACAAATATCGCCGAGGAAGTGATCTTCGCGGCGGAAGCGACCGTTGTGAAACACCGCGGAAGTGACAAAGGCCCTTCAGATTAAGGCTGTTCCCTCAAATCCCACTTTACTCAAGAGCGGTATTTTCTTGCATCCGGCCTCTGTATGATGTATCTTTCTGGCTGATTCAATTGTTTCACGATGTTTCACGGAGCGGCAGTCACGAAGACCGGGTTCTGGTAGCCGAATGGATTTCATGATCTGGGCGGTCCGCGTGTCCCACATCTTCGCCGTCATCGTCTGGCTCGGGACTCTCTTGTATCAGGCAGCGGTCGTGCTGCCTCTCTGGACTACGGGCGACCAGGACAGAAGTGATCTGGTCCATCTGTTTCTTGTGAGGTCGCTCCCGTTTCTCTGGATGGGGCTCACGACAGCCCTTGTGACCGGGATCTGCCTCATGTTATTCAGCACCCGCTTTGTCTTCTTCTCATACCACGACTGGTGGTCGGTCGCTCTCGGACTCAAACAGATCTTCTTTGTGGTCATGGGGATCTTCTCCATTGGTCTTATCCGGATGGTTCGGGCGTTTCGGGAATTGCGTGTTTCCAACGATGAGGAAGTTCTGAGACTCCGGATACTCCAGTTGAACCGGAACAGTGTGTTGCTCGGAATAGTTGCGCTTTTACTCGCCGTCTCCATGAATTAGGGTACCCTGTGGGCAAGATCATCGCGATCGCAAATCAAAAAGGAGGGGTTGGCAAGACCACCACGGCTGTGAACCTTTCCGCCTGCATTGCCGCGGCCGAGAAGAATACCCTCCTGGTTGACTCCGACCCGCAGGCCAATGCGAGTTCGGGCGCCGGGTTGCAGGAATCGGCTGATGGCCGGAGCACCTATGAAGTGATGATCTCCAGCATTCCCGCCACCCAGGTTATTCGCCAGACCGCCATGCCATATCTGTCGCTGCTCCCGTCGCACATCAATCTCGTCGGCGCAGAGGTTGAGCTGGTCGATATTCAGGGGCGCGAGGAACGGCTGAAATCGGCCCTCAATCCGCTGCGCGAACAGTACGACTTCATCCTGATTGATTGCCCTCCGTCTCTCGGACTGCTGACTCTGAACGCGCTGACAGCGGCCGACTCGGTTCTGATTCCGGTCCAGTGTGAATACTACGCGCTCGAAGGTCTGGGGCAGCTGCTGAACACCATCAATATGGTGAAACGGCAATTGAACGAGGACCTGGATATCGAAGGGGTGTTGTTGACGATGTTCGACAGCCGGCTCCGTCTTTCGAACCAGATCGTCGACGAAGTGAAGAAATATTTCGGTGACAAGGTGTTCGAAGCGGTCGTCACGCGCAATGTCCGCCTGAGCGAGGCCCCCAGTTTCGGGAAACCGATCATCCTCTATGATGCACTCAGTACCGGAGGGAGGAATTACATGCGCCTTGCTCAGGAGATTCTGGCGAACAACAACCATCAGGTGATTACACTCTGACAGGTGGCTGAGAGATCTCATTCGGTTGGAAGGAATGAACCGCATCTGATCGGGTCCCTTTCGGGACAAGGCACGATGACGCCAAACAGATTGCTGAAATTGACTCCGGAGCCGCCACTGTTTTTCCTGGCGCCCTGGCGGTGTTTTTTTCAACCTGCTCAATGGAGGATTCCATGTCAAAACTGAAGCCGGTACTGGGACGGGGCCTGGCATCGCTGATCCCGCGGCCACAGACATCCGAGTCAGCCCCTCCGCCTGAGTCGCCGGGCGACGACGGAGTGTCAACCGAAGTGATTGTCGCAGTTGAAATCGACCGGATCTCCCGCAACCCGTTCCAGCCCAGGGCTGACTTCGACCCGGTTGCGCTGGAAGAGCTGAAGAACTCGATCCAGGAAAAAGGGGTGATCCAGCCGATCACGGTCAGACGGACCGCCGACGGGTACCAGCTGATTTCGGGGGAACGGCGGGTACGGGCGGCGAAAGAGGCGGGTCTTGCGAGAATTCCCGCGTACATTCTTCAGGTTGAAACGAATGAGGAAATGCTGGAACTCGCACTGATCGAGAACCTCCAGCGTGAACATCTGAACCCGATCGAAATCGCCATCTCCTACAAACGACTGATTGATGAGTGCTCGCTGACTCAGGAACAGGTCTCGCAACGGATCGGGAAGGACCGGTCGACGATCACCAATACGCTGCGCCTTCTCCGTCTTCCTGAGAAAATCCAGAGTTCGGTCCGCAAAGGAACGATCACGAGCGGACATGCGCGGGCGATTCTTGCGATCGAAGATACGGCTGTCCAACTGGGGATCTTTCAGCAGATCACGGAACGCGGGCTGTCGG
>JAOUDE010000228.1 GCA_029859455.1 Ignavibacteria bacterium
GTCCGATCATCTTATCAACGATGCCCAGACGAAAGCGAAGACGCTTATTCAGGATGCTGATCGGGTGATTTCCGGTGCCAAAGGGAAAGCGTCGTCGCTGGCAGAAGAAGGGACGAAGCTGAAGGAAGCCGTCAGGGCGGGTGTCGATGCATACAAGACAGAACGGGATCGCGCATAACCCCTAACGCGGAGATTTCCATTGGAACCAGTTGCTCTTCTTGTAGCTCAGATCCTCGCATTGCTGTGCGTATCGGCAGCGTGCATCTTTCTGATCGTCGTACTTCTGCGCATCAAAGAGGTTCTCAACCTCTTTGAAAGGGAGATGAAGGAAGTAACTTCCCGCGCTCTTCCCGTCCTGGAAAACATGGAGTTTATCACCAACCGGGTCAGGAATATCACCGAGACGATTGATGATCAGGTCTCTGTGGTCCAGGAGTCGATCAGCTCGATGAAGGAGATGACAGAGAACATCGTGGAACTCGAAAGAAGGGTCCAGGATCGTGTTGAAGGCCCGATCCTTGATACGATCGGTTTTGTTGCTGCAATAATCAAAGGCTGCCGGACTTTCCTCAGTCGCGTGCGGGCCTGAGCCCCGTCCGTCTGCCAACGGTTCATTCCTTTCCCCGAATACCGGTACTGTTCTGACCCGCTCCCCGGCGTCAGCGCCGGACTCACGTCTTCAACTGGAGGTAGGAGAACATGAAGGAATATTCCTCAGAACACATTCGCAATATCACGTTCATCGGTCACGGCGGTGCTGGGAAAACTTCCCTCGCTGAATCCCTTCTGTTCGCGGGCGGGACAACAACACGCCTGGGAAGAATCGAGGATGGTAACACGGTCTCAGACTACCACCCCGATGAAATCGAACGCCGCATCTCGATCGATTCCTCTCTCCTCCACACCGAGTGGTCAGGAACAAAAATTAATGTTCTTGATTCTCCCGGCTATCTCGATTTTACTGGAGAAGTGAAGGCGTGCCTCAGGATCGCCGACACCGCAGTTCTCCTCCTTAAATCGTTCGAAGGCGTCGAAGTGGGAGCGGAAATCGTTGCATCCTATGCCACCGAACTCAACACGCCGCTCTGCATTGTCGTGAACAAGGTGGATCACGAAAATTCCGATTTCGACAATGTCGTTCGTCAGGCGAAAGAGATCCTGTCACACGATTGCGTTCAGGTCCAGTTCCCTGTCGACCAGGGGACCGGTTTCAGTAAGGTGGTCGATATCCTGAGAATGAAGGTGCTGTCATTCCCGCCGGGTGATTCCGCACCGGCGAAAGAGGAAGAGATACCTGCAGAATTAAAGCCCCGTGCGGATGAACTCCGCCAGGAACTCACGGAATTGATTGCTGAATCGGATGAAACGCTGCTGAACAAATATCTTGAGGGGGGGAAGCTTTCTGAAGAGGATTTCGTCCGTGGATTCCGGGCTGGATTGAAAAACAGAAAATTGTTTCCGGTCCTCTGCGCTTCGGCGACAACGAATGCGGGAGTCACAAGCCTGATGGATTTTCTCGTCTCCTACTGCCCCTCACCGCCGGATATGGGAGAAGTGACCGGCCACGCCCCCGGTGGGCAGAATGGAAGCGATCCTGCTCCCGTCTCTGTGAAGCCTGATTCCGATGGCCCACCGTCCCTTTTTGTGTTCAAGACCGTTGCCGAAGAGCATGTTGGTGAGCTTTCCTTCTTTCGTGTGATGTCCGGAACGATCAAGGCGGGCCTCGACATGGTGAATGAAATGAATGGCAAGCCTGAGCGGCTTGCCCAGGTCTACATGATGAATGGGAAGGATCGGAAGGAATCGAACGGTCTTCATGCAGGCGACCTTGGAGCTGTCGTCAAGCTGAAAGACACGCATACCAACGATACCCTGAGCAGCAAGAATTTTCCCGTCGTCTATGACCCGATCAGGTTTCCGGATCCTGTCTACCATGCCGCGATCCTTCCGAAAGCAAAGGGGGATGAAGACAAGATAGCCACAGGGCTTCATGCCCTGCACCAGGAAGACCCGACGTTCTTATTCCGTGTTGATTCTGAACTCCATCAAACCATTGTAAGCGGACAGGGCGAACTTCATCTCGATATCGTTGTCAAACGCCTGAAGAAACGATTCCATGTGGATGTGGAGTTGATCGAACCGAGAGTCCCGTATCGCGAGACGATCAAGTCGGTCATCAAGGATGCGGAATACAAGCACAAGAAACAGACCGGCGGACACGGGCAGTACGGACATGTGCATCTCAGGCTCGAACCGAGGAAGCACGGGAAGGGATTCGAATTCGTTGACGAGATTGTCGGCGGTGTGGTTCCGAATAAGTTCATTCCCGCAGTGGAGAAAGGTGTGGTCGAAGCGATGAAGGAGGGTCCGCTTGCAGGGTATCCCGTCGTGGATATCAGAGTGGCGCTTCACTATGGCTCCTACCATGATGTTGATTCGTCCGAAATGGCATTCAAGATTGCGGCCGCGCAGGCGTTCAAGAAAGGTTTCCTGGCAGCGAAGCCGATCCTTCTTGAACCGATTCACCTCTTGGAGGTGAGAGTGCCGGAAGACGCGATGGGTGAGGTGATGGGTGATATCTCCGGAAGGCGAGGCAAGATTATGGGGATTGAGACCATTGGGCACTACCAGGTTGTCAAGGCGCATGTGCCCGCCTCCGGCCTTCACAAGTATGCCACCGTTCTCCGTTCACGCACCGGGGGCCGCGGTGTGTTCCGTTCCACAATGGCTCACTACGAGGAGGTGCCGCACGATCAGGTGCAGAAGATCGTTGAGGCATCCGAGAAACAGCACGACGAGCAGGAAGCGTAGCTGCCACCATGAAGCGGATGTGGTCACCCTGGCGGTCCAAGTATATCGAGGGCTTCAAATTCCCCCCTGCCCGGAAGAGCCGGACGAGTCTCTTCTCAAAGGCGCTCAATGACGGGGATGATGACAAACATCTGATCGTCTGGCGGGGTCCCCTCTGCTTTGTCATCATGAACCTCTATCCGTACAACAGCGGACACCTTCTGATCGTCCCTAACCGCCAGACGTCCAGTCTTGAGGATCTCACGGCGGAGGAAATGACCGAAATCATGCAGACGACCCGCCGGTCAATCAGGGCCCTGACAACGGTGATGAAGCCGCAGGGTTTCAATTTCGGTGCGAATCTGGGGCGGGTGAGTGGTGCCGGGGTGGATGACCATATCCATTTTCATGTCGTGCCCCGCTGGAACGGGGACACGAATTTCATGCCGGTCCTGTCAGACCTCAAGGTTATTTCCGAGGATATGACTGACACCCTTCACAAGCTGCGGAAAGTCTTCTGAAAACGCAGTCGTTCCCTCCGCCGGCTGTGCAGTTATCCGCTTAAACGTCTTTCCGATCACAGTGTCTAAACCAGCAGGTATGATTCCCTCTCCCCGGTATGGAAGAACCCACTGATCTTGAGTACGTGCTGCAGGTCCGGGGAGGAAACCGGCAGGCTTTTACCGGACTGATGCGTCGCCATCAGGAGAGAGTATACTGGATTGCCCGCCGGTTTGTAGGAAATCACGCGGATGCGGACGACATCGTTCAGGAAACCTTCGTCAAGGCGTATCTGGGGCTGGGCGACTTCAGAAACGACGCGGCATTCTTCACATGGCTCTACCGGATCACGGTCAACCTCTCGCTCAATGCGAATAGGAAGAAACAGGTCATGGCCTATCTCCGGGAAAGCGATCTGATCGCCCGGTTTCTTCCGGGAGGTGAAAAGCCGGACGACCGCCTGGTTGGACACGAAACAGAGAAGGCGCTGTATGAAGCGATGACCACACTTCCTGAGAAACAACGATCGGTCTTCGTGCTTCGTTTCTTCGAGCGGATGCCGTATGAAGAAATTTCCGACGTTTTGAAGACGTCCGTCGGCGGACTCAAAGCGAACTACCATCATGCAATCAGGAAAATCCGGGAACAGATGAGCGATGTGGAACCGGAACAACGATAACGCTGATACTCCAAAGGATGTTGAGGAAAAGGAAGAAGAACTCAGGCAGCTTCTGGGTTCCCTCACAGGTTCCTCTGAAGACCCTTCACCCGGGTACTGGCAGAATCTGACAGCACGAAACAATCTCCGTGTGGACGAGGCTGGCAGCGGTCGTGCGATTTCGATCAGCTGGGCGGCCCGTGTGGCGTTCCCGGGTGCAATCGCGATACTCTTCTTTTTTATCGGCCTCCATTACTATGTGCCGAGACAGATCCCGGATGGCGTCTCCGTCACCGAAGTGGTCTCAGGTTTTTCGGAGGAAGGGCAGGATTCGCTGTACCGTTATCTTCTCGGGACCGGCTATGAGATGACGGAGAATGGCATCTTCTACGAGGACCTGTTTGACCCGGCAGAGGAGGGAATCGAGGAGTACCTGATCTCATCCGGCGATACCCGGGTACTTCTGAGCACGTTCTCCGACGAACAAATCAGTGAGCTTCTTCTTCTCCTGAGAACCAGAAACGAAAATTCCAGACTGTGAGGAAGGTATGACCAGACGTCTTCATCTTATAGTGCTGCTCAGCATTGGAATGGTTCCGGTGCTCGTGGCCCAGGGAATCCCGCCGGGCGGCCCCCGGGCGGCAGAGCGGATCGAGCAACTCAAGAAGGTTCGTATGATCGAAGCGCTGGATCTGACTGAGGATCAGTCGATCCGTTTCTTTGCCCGCCTTCATGAGCACGAGAAGGAGAAACAGGCGCTGCTGGATGACAAAACGGCGACGCTTGACAAACTGGAACGGCTCATCCGGAACGATGCCGATGATGAAGAGTACAACGAATTGTTTCCTCTGATTGCGCAGTCGGAC
>JAOUDE010000229.1 GCA_029859455.1 Ignavibacteria bacterium
TGGTATGGCGGAACCGCTCCTCGAGCGAGACGACCGCCTTGTGCCGGAGGCTGTTCGCCATCAGCCGGCCACACCTGGACGACGCCGCGCGGAGTGATGCGTCTGTCGCGATGACTGGATTCACCTGTCTCGACGAAACCAGAACCACCAGACCGACGATAACCTCCCCTGAGAGAAGCGGAACACAGAACGCCTGAGCAATTCCTTCGTCTTCAAAGGTTGAACGATATGGAACATGTGGAGGATACTGATCGATCCGCAGAGAGAGAGGCTCCGCGGTCTTGAGAATCAGTCCCAGCAGCCCCGCGTGTTGATCATCCGCGGTCAGAATGCTGCTGAGCCTCTCCGGCAGATCTGAGGATGCGGCCAGCGACAATTCTTCATCAGACACCAGGAAGATTCCTCCGGACTCGCAATGCAGTGCGCGTTTCCAGACCCGCAACCCTTCCTGGAGCATTTCTCCGATTTCCATTGAGCTGCTGAACGCTGTGTCAAGGTCCAGTAGAAACTCACGCACGGCGATCTCTGTGCGTACCTCCTCTTCGCGTTTTTTTTCGTCGGTGCGGTCTGTGATCGAGATCAGGACGACAGGTTCACCCGCCATGAGGCCGGGGGACAGCGACGCCCTCGCATCGAACGTGGCTCCGTCAGCTCGCATGATCAGGCATTCGGTCGCGGCGGGTTTGCCCTCCCCCGCGCTTGACGAAAGGGTCCGCAGGAATCTGGTCCGCCCCTTCGAGCCGATGATCGACTGAATCTTCCGGCCCGAAAGATCTGCTGCGGCCGGGTATCCGAGCAGGTGCAGGAGCGACGGGTTGACGTGCCTGATTGTTGTTCCGGTGACCGTGAGCAATGGCTGTGGCGTATGCTCCATGACAGAACGAAGCTCATCGTATCGCTGCTGTAGAACGACTGCCTGATTCTGTTCCAGCGTTGTGTCAATGAACGAACAATGGAACGCTCGTTTTCCGTCGACCCGGACTCCACGGACCAGGAGGTGATAGGACCGCTTCTTTCCCTCTTCGTTGGTCAGTCCAAGGTCAAATGTTTCCTGGTTGCCTTCATGGAGTGCCAGGATTTCCCTGTAGACAAGCTTGTTCTCCCTTCCAAGCAGCCGGGAAAGGGCAGCGGGCCTTCCTTTTCCTGCAAAGTGTTGTTCCACCAGCGCGAATGAACTGTTCTGATGGAGGAGTTTTCGCTCGGAATAGACGGCTTCCGGAACCGGCGAGTTCTCGAAGAACGACTTGAAGAGTTCGAACCCTTTTCTCGCGTCATTTCCCTCACGGCGCTCAGATGTGATGTCCTCAAAACGTGCACACCAGATGCCTTCCTGAACAGGAAAGGCTGTCACATCCAGTTCAACGAAACGGTTATTCGGTTTTTGTATCCGGAAACCGGCCGTCGTCGCGCGCTTCATCCTGAGGGAAGCCAGGAACCGCAACAGAGGAATGGCCGAGTGGGCCGGAATCAGTTTGACAAGCTCGCTGTCCTCCGGCTCTCTTCCCCGAAGGCCCAGGATCTTCGCTCCTGCTTCATTCACAATCCTCAGGGAGCCTGAAGGCTCAAACAACAGAATCCCATCCTTTGAATGCAGAAACAGATCCTCATACAATGTGAAGGCGACATCCCCCCGCTGCCGTCCATCAGCCTTCCCCATCACCCCGACAAGGCTGATACGGTTTTCATGATTCTGAATTATTCGCACTTCGGTGAGGGATGGATGGCAGGGTTCGCTCGTGAAGTACAGATGGAAGGCGAGTTCCTGAGATCCGGAAAGCGGGGAAATATCGGCAATGAAATCCGGTTTGATACGGACAAGATCGGGTCCCTCGAGGCCGGGGGATACGATCCAAAGGAGAGCTATTTGTCTCCGCGAGGCAACCCTTCCCGTTGATTGCATAAACTCGGCAAGAAGCCGACGCCGGCCCTGCCAGAAGGTGGGCAGGTCGATGACCAGCCTCGAGCTTGATGGGAGGTCGCTGATTGTCCGGACGAGTTTCGACAGGGCATTTCCTTTCTTGCTGATCGCTTCCGGTTGAAACGACCGCCCGGGCCAGCCACGCCCGGTGAGATCCTGTCCTGACACGAGGAGGAATTTCCTGGAGGCGGGGAGAGAGTCCAGAAGAAGCGGATAGATCTGATGCAGCACCTCTTCTCTCGGGACGACGACCATCGCGGTTCGTCCGGGGGGAACGAAGAGTACAAATTCTTCAAACGTTTGAAACGGGGTGGTCTGGCTGGTCCGTTTTGTCAATTGATGTTCCTGGCCTCTGATTTCTGGCGTGGGGTGAATCCTTGCGGATCACCCATTATCGTCCCGGACCTGTCACGGGAATTCCACCTTCGGGACTTCTTCCGAACCCGGGGTCGGAGCAAAGTACTGACGTTCTTCGAATCCGCTCAGGCCCGCAATGAGTGAGGCCGGAAACAGTCGAATCGAGGTGTTATACGCCTGAACCAATTCATTGTATCGCCTTCGTTCGATGCTGATCCTGTTCTCCGTTCCCTCGAGCTGATCCTGGAGCGTCAGAAAATTCTCGTTTGCCCGGATCGCAGGATAATTCTCGGCAACGGCGAGAAGGCGGGACAGCGCTGAGGAGAGATTGTCCTGAGCTGCCTGAAACCGGGCGAATGCCTGCGGATCCGCCAGCACATCCCGGGTCACGACGATCTGGCCGGCTCGAGCGCGGGCCTCGGTAACTCCCTGCAGGACTTCCTTCTCATGTTCCGCCACCCCCTTCACGGTCGCAACAAGGTTCGGAATCAAATCAGCACGACGCTGGTACTGGTTTTCGACCTGACTCCACGCCGATGTAATGCTCTCATCGGCACTCACGAGCGAGTTGTACACTGCTGTACCCCAGAGGAAGACACCGAGAAAAAAGACTCCGAGTACACCGATGACAACGAGTGTGAGAAGATATCCGCGGGATTTCATAGGCAAACCTCAATCATGACGAAGGGAAAGAGTGAGTGTATTCAGGGAGTCGAGCAGGCGCTTTGCGCCCTCCCCTTCCAGGAAACGCGCTCCGTATTGTTCAACCCGAACAGGGATAACGGAATGGGTGATCGTGGAGCCGGTGATCCTGATCTCCAGCAGGGCGGTATCATACGTGTGGCGGCTGTTTCCCCCAAACACGAGATTACCAAGCGAATAGGCGATGACACCTTCGTTGTACACTTCGATTGGCTGAAGAACGTGGGGATGATGGCCGACCACGACATCCACACCTGCATCAATCACCGCACGGGCGAAGAGAACCTGTTCAGGGTCGGGAAGAACTGCTTTCTCGATCCCCCAGTGGAGGTTCACCACGACAACATCTGCCCCGAGTTCCGTTCGTGCAAACATCATATCCTCACGGATCACCGGCAGCGATCGTTCAGCAACGCCTGCAGTACTGTCCGTGGCATTCGGTGCTTCACTTCCGTTGTAATATGCAAGAAAGGCGATCCGGGTTCCCCGCACATCGATCAGAGCTGGTTTTCGCGCATCCTGTTTCGTCATCCCGGCGCCGACGTGACCAATGCCTGCGGAATCCAGGTTGTGGATCGTGTCGAGCAGTCCGATCGAATCAAAGTCGTAAATATGATTGTTGGCGATCGTCACCAGGTCGATCCCTGCGGACGTGAACGATTCGAGGAACCGCGGGTCCATTCTGAAGGTGAACGGTTTTTCCCTTTTCGTTCCCCTGCGGGTAACAGGCGATTCGAGGTTCACCATTGCCACATCCGCAGTCTCAAGATGCCGGAGCTGCCGGAATGCTCTCGTTACATCGCTGGAGGCCCACCATTCGTAGTGAGTTGTGAGCAGACAGTCACCCCCGAAACGCAGGACCACCGGATCGCTTTCCTGCGAGAGAGCAGAACGGTGCCAGCTGCCGAAGAGTGTGAGGATCATGATCGCGGCGAACCGTGTATTCATTGCGCGGGACGCCCGGTCGCGCGGGCGTGTACGGAATACAGATCCTGAAGCAATCTCATTCATTCGTGCAGAGGTGCGGGCAAAGGACAAGACGGAAGAAAATGTGATTTCCTGAATCATTTTGCCCAAGTTAACGAAAGTAGCTATTGCGAGCAAGAAGGTTGGTTGTGGAACAAAAAGAATCCGGACACCAGCAGCTGGTGTCCGGACGGTAGTGGAATGGGAACGAAGAAATAATCAGATGCCGAACGTCGCGCCAACCACAATCGGAATGTGGCCGCTGCTTTCGCCGCTGCTGAAAATGAGAACATACCGTACTTCGCCGAAGAGGTTGATGACGCCGATAGCAAAATCCGCGCCGGCACCGAAGTTAATGCCGAAGTCGCTCGAACTCTCAACAGCGGCGCCGGAAACCGCCTGGCCGTTTGCTGTTCCTTCAAGCGTACTCGTACTGGTGAAATTCATTCCAAGTCCAAGGAGTCCATACGGGGTCACCGTTCCTCCCAGAGGAATTTTTCCCTTTCCATCAAGATAGATCGAAATGGTCGAAATGTTCAGTCCGGTTACATCCGTCAGTCCCGGGTTCGCCGGCTGCAATGCAGCCAGAAGTTTGGTCTTGTCAGAAGAAAATGTCCAGTAGTCAAAATTGAGCCGTGTACTGAGGAACGGGAGAATTCCCAGCTCGCCATGGGCGCCAAAGCCGAATCCGGTTCCATAGAAATCGCTGATTTGTTTGGGAAAGGAGGAAAATGAAACTCCCCCGTGTGCACCGAGTCCGAATCCGCCCGCCGTACCGGCTGACGTCATCACAACACAACACGCGACAACTGCCAAGAACCGCTTCATTACGTTGCCTCCTCTATGGCTGGTGTATTATG
>JAOUDE010000230.1 GCA_029859455.1 Ignavibacteria bacterium
CGGGTAGTAATTGATCCTCACCTTATGATAAAAATTCTTGTAGAGCTCAGGATAGAGGTCCGGCTGCAGGATGTGCTCAAGGACTGACAGCTTGCTCTCTTCCTTCGTCTTGAAGGAATCGGGGTCGTCAAGCACCTCACCATCACGGTTACCCAGAATATTGGTCGAGTACCATCCGGCAAGGCCGAGCTGTCTCGCCTTCAGGCCGGGAGCAATCACGGTTTTCATCCAGGTCTGCCCGGTCTTGAAGTCCTTCCCTGCCAGGGGCACATTCATCTCTTTTGCTTTTTCGACCATCCCCGGAATGTCAGCGGTCAGATTCGGCGCACCGTTCGCAAACGGAACCCCTTCCATCAATGCCGCATACGCGTAGATCATGCTGGGTGCAATCGATTCATCGTTCTTCTTCATCGCTGCTTCGAGCGACGCCGGCGATTCGTGCGCCGGTCCTGCCTTCAGGAATATTTCCGTGCTGCCGCACCAGACCATCACCAGCCGTTCCAGACCGTGTTCGCTTTTGAAGTTCCGAATATCCTCACGCACCATCTCCATCAGATCCCATTTCGTATTCCCCTTCTTCACGTGCGTGCCGGTGAGCCGCTTTACGTAGTTCTGATCGAACACTGCTTTCCACGGCCGGATGCCGCTGAGAGGCTCCTGGATCTGATCGAGGAGCGCCGGATTCAGGACTCCCGCCTTCCGGGCCGCTTCACAGCAGTCGTCTTCGAAGATGTCCCACCCGCCGAAAACCAGGTCATCCAGCGACGCCAGCGGGACAAATTCTCTGATCGTCGGGGTCCGCTTGTCGGTCCTCTTGCCCAGACGGATTGTCCCCATCTGCGTCATGGAACCGACAGGTGCGGCCAGCCCTTTGCGGACTGCCAGAACCCCGGCGATGAATGTGGTCGTGACTGCTCCCATCCCGGGGAGCAGAACGCCCAGTTTTCCCACGGGATCAGCTATTTGGACAGGCTTTTGTGCCAATGAAGGTTCTCCGCGGTGTGCGTTGCGATGAAGTGATGATTGGGGTATATTACAATCTCATGGAGAAAAACCTCCCGAAGATAGAGGTTTTCCGGTGGAATTCCAAGGGTGGCGGGCGTTCGCCTGACCCTTGTCACTCGCAAACAAACGGAGGAAGCATGAGTCGATTCGGTACTCTCGTGCTGTTGGTTACACTCTCAGGAGCAGTCGCTCCCGCTCAGGAACTCACATTGCTCGGCCATACGTCAATTTCCGGAGGATTCATCACTGACGTGGTGCGGTATGTCGATCAGTTCACCGGCGACCAGTACGCTCTGGTCGGGTCTTCTAACCTGGTGTCGATTGTCGATGTGAATGACCCCGCAAACCCGGTTGTCGTCCGGACGATCTCGATGCCCGGTTTCGATGTCCGCGTCTGGGGAAATTATATCTACGGCGTGACCGGAGGGGGCGGCGGGAACCAGGGAAAGATCTATGACCTTTCTACACCGACCTCACCGGTTTTCATGGGTTCATTCGATTCCGCCCACAACATCTTCATCGGTGACAATGGTTTCATGTTTGCCGAGGCCCCCGGTCTGAAGATTTATGACCTGAACATCAATCCTCCATTTCCGACCGAGGTGTGGGATGGCGGAAACTTCGGCGGTCATGACGCGGCCGCGATCGGTGACCGGCTGTACGATTTTCACGGAGGCAGCACCAATATCTATCAGGTCACCTATACTGAATCGTTCGATATCACCCTCCTCGGCTCGATCACCGATCCGACGATCGCCTATCACCATTCCGGATGGACCACAAAGGACGGGCGATACCTCCTGATCTGTGACGAACTGGCGAACGGCAGTGACGCTGATATCACCGTGTGGGACATCCTCGACCCGTCGAACGCGGAACGGGTCGACGAATTTTCAGATCCGAATGCCACTGTTCACAACCTTTACATCATCGGCGACTATGCGTATGTCTCGTTCTATACGGCAGGGATCCGTGTGTTCGACGTCTCCGATCCGACGAACATCGTCCTGGTGGATGAATATGACACCAGCCCCGCCTCGGGCGAAGGGTTCGACGGAGCGTTCGGTATCGATCCGTTTTCTGAAACAGGGAATATTTATGTCAGCGATCAGACCGGACTCTACATTTTCTCGTTCGGCGCTCCGACCGGTGTGGACGACCAGCCGTCCGACCTTCCTGCCTCCTTCACACTCGATCAGAACTACCCGAATCCGTTCAATCCCTCGACAACAATCGGATTCTCGATACCTCATGACAGCCATGTACGTCTGGTTGTCACCGATCTGACCGGGCAGACGGTTGCAACGCTGATCGACGGACCTCGCACTGCAGGAGCTCACCATGTCCGGTGGAGTCCCGAAGGACTTTCCAGCGGGCTCTACCTGTATACGCTCGAGACCTCGACATTCAGAGAGTCACGGAAACTGATGTATCTGCGATAGGTTTGTTTCACCCCCGGGAGAAAAAAAAGGACGACCTCAAGTCGTCCTTTTTGATTCAGGAAGCAGCGTCAGCCTCAGGTACTGAGATGGGGAGCTATCTTGTCCAGGAGATTCTTCTTCGCCACCGCACCGATGATCTGGTCGACCGGTTTTCCTCCTTTGAACACCATCAGGGTCGGAATGCTGCGGATGCCGAACCGCATCGCGACCTCAGGGTTGACATCGACATCCATCTTACCGACTTTCAGCTTCCCGTTGTATTCCTTTGCGATCTCCTCGACCACCGGCGCCACGATCTTGCAGGGGCCGCACCAGACAGCCCAGAAATCGACAAGCACCGGCGTTTCGGCATTCAACACTTCGGTTTCAAAATTCTGATCCGTTACCTCAAATGGTTTCATGTATGCTCCTTCGGTTCTGGAGACCGGGACGCGGAATCACGACCCGTTTCCTCCGTTGGTTTGTGTCAGTAATCGTACGCTTTCCACTCCCGGCATTTTCCTCGCTTCCGCAACGAACTCGCCCGCCGGATCGACAGCGAATCGGGTTGATTTGAAGACCTTCTTTTCTGATGCTCCATTCACCGCGATGAGGCAGGGACACGCCCCCTTGTTCTTTTCCATCAACATGCGCAACGCACCGATGGTGTCTTCCCGGGCAGATTTCAGGTCGAGGGAGAGAACGATGCTCCGCGTGAATTTTTCCCGCACTTTCTCGAGAGGATGAACTTCATTCACAAGGACCTTCAGGATGTCTCCGTTCGACTCACCCTTGCCGATCACCATCACCATTGAATCAGGCTGCAGGAGGTTCTGGTACTTCGAGAACGGGTCGGAAAACACAATACATTCAGCCTTGCCGCTGAAGTCCTGGAGGCCGACGAACGCCATCGTGTTGTTTCGCCGGTCTATCTTTTTCCGGACTGATGTCACAATTCCGCACAGGCGAACGGTACTTCCGGTCCTGAACGACTCCACCTCGTCCAGGTGAACGGTGGAGAACTCATTTACTTCGAGCTCGTACTTCCTGAGAGGGTGACCTGACAGATAGAAACCGAGAACCGATTTCTCTCTGGCGAGCACTTCACTTCCCGGCCATGGCGACGCCTCGGTGAGCGATGGATAATCGAGAGTCGCATCAGCGCTGCCACCGGTGTCGAAAAGGCTCGACTGCCCTGCATTCGTGGCGGACTGGTGCTGCTGGCCGAATGTCGAAGCACGCTCGACCGTCGCAAAATGGCGGGCCCGGTCCGCACCCATAGAATCAAATGCTCCGGCCTGGACCAGGCTTTCAACACACTTCTTGTTGACCAGCCTGAGGTCAACCCGCTTGCAGAAATCGAACATATTTTCGAACGAGCCAACCTCCTCACGGGTCTTCAGCACCGTATCGATTGCGCTCTGTCCCACGTTCTTGATCGCGCAAAGCCCGAAACGAATCTCCTTGTCCTTGACCGTGAACCCTTTCCGGCTCATATTCACATCGGGGGGAAGGACACTGATCCCCTTCTTTCGGCAATCCTCGATCAGCTTCACAATCCTGTCCGTATCCGCCATTTCGGAAGAGAGCGATGCCGCCATGAACTCTTCCGGGTAATGGGCTTTCAGGTAGGCGGTCTGGTAGGCGACAACCGAGTAAGCAACGCTGTGGGACTTGTTGAATCCGTAGGAGGCAAATTTTTCAAGCAGGTCGAAAATATCTCCCGCCAGCTTCTTTTCCGTCCCGAGGCTCACCGCTCCCTCGATGAACTCCTTCTTCAGGTCGGCCATCTGTGCCTTGTCCTTCTTCCCCATCGCACGACGCATCAGGTCCGCTTTCGCGAGGCTCAACCCTCCGATATCACTTGCTATCCTCATCACCTGTTCCTGGTAGACGATAACCCCGTATGTTTCACGGAGGATCGGTTCCAGTTTCGGCGAAAGGTAGGAAATGTTCTGCTGACCATGTTTCCGGGCAATGAAATCGCCGATCATATCCATCGGACCGGGACGGTACAACGCGTTCATCGCAACGAGGTCGCTGATGCTGGTCGGCTTCAGCTTGCGAAGCCAGTCGCGCATCCCGCTCGATTCAAACTGAAAGACACCCACCGTTTCCGCGCGGGAAAAAAGTTCGAATGTCAGTGGATCGTCCTCCGGGATCGTGTCCAAATCCACCTTCACACCATGATTCTCTTCAACGATCCTGAGCGTATTTTCGATCACCGTCAGTGTACGGAGGCCGAGGAAATCGATCTTGAGCAATCCGGCGGTCTCCAGATCCTTCATGCTGTACTGCGTCATGACCTCCGTCTGGGGGGTCTTGTACAGCGGCACATAGTCCGAGACGTTGCCCG
>JAOUDE010000231.1 GCA_029859455.1 Ignavibacteria bacterium
GTCAATTGCTTCCTCCAGACCGAGGACAACCGGCACCGGAATCGAGAATGCGACCTTCCGGTTCTGCAAGGTATCGCTGATGATGCTGAAGGGAGGGGCATCACCGGACGTCGAATGGAGGTCCGTCAGAATTGGAGGAATCGTCTCTCCGTCCAGAAGTCCCTCGATGATCCCCAGAAGCTCGAACAACTCGCGTTCTTCGTCCAACAGAGATGAGCCATCGGTCAGGGTTCGGAGGAGTTCAATTCGTTCCGTCGTCCAGATCCGGTTCAGATCATGCCGGATGAATCGCCTGCCGGATTGCAGGGCTTGCATGTTTCC
This sequence comes from Ignavibacteria bacterium, assembly GCA_029859455.1. Lineage (GTDB taxonomy): Bacteria > Bacteroidota > Ignavibacteria > UBA10030 > UBA6906 > JAOUDE01. The sequence continues at coordinate 322 of JAOUDE010000231.1, forward strand.
CTGGAGTGCAACGACCCGTCCGCGGAGCGGGATTTGGTGGGTCCTGAGTTGTTCGAGAACCCGGCCGACGGCGACGACGCCGGACGGTTCATTCCCATGAATGCCGGCAAGCACGATCAGGAGATGTCCCGTCCTCCCGGTATGATACTCCCCGATCAGCCGTTCTGCTCTGTTCACCGGTGATGTCTCGGTCATATCGGGTTACCTGACGCAGCCTGCCGCTGCCGGGCGAACCGCGCACTCTCTTCCACCAGTTTCTCGACGCTGATCTCGGAAAGATTCATGAAGTCGGATTCCGTCAGAATTCCTATCAACTTGCCCTTTGCCGTGACAGGCAGGCATCCGATCTTCAGCTTCCGCATCAGAAGGAGTGCATCAACAGACGGGGTGTCCGGGGAAACTGTCTTCGGGTTCTTCACCATGATCTCACCGACCGTTGCGGTCGCGTCGTTGTGGCTCTGACCGTTGCTGTGATACGCGAGCAGAGCCCGTGATGTGAGGAGCCCGACGAGTCTCCCTTTCTCATCCTCGACCGGGGCATATCGGATATGTTTCCATGTCATGACGTTGGCGGCAAAGTAGATCAGGTCGGTTTCTCTGACCGTGAAGAGATTGGAAACCATGATGTGTTCAACCTTCCAGAATCTGTTCATCCAGTCCCCCGCCTCAGCGTTGTTCACCAGCTTCCACTGATGGACCGGAGTTCCGGATTCCTGGCGCTGTACTATCCCCGCGGTCAGCGCAACGCACGCCTCATAGTTTGCCATCCCTTCGTTGTGGAGTCGCACGTACGACTTCAGCATCCAATGAGACCCGGTCAGCCTTGTCCGTACACGTTCTTCGATAATCCCGAGATACATCCGGGCATCTCCTGAATCGATCTCCGCGTGTTCCAGTCCCGCACGGGCCTGCGGAATCAGCTCTTCCAGTATCAGCTGGTCGACCGGGAGAATACGTCCTCCGAGCCACCGGACCTGCGTCTCAAGTCCCCCCCGTGCGGCAGCCAGAAAGTTTCTCTTGGCGTCATCGAACCGAAACAGTGAGGAAATCGGTATTGTCGGATCGGGGTAGGCGGTCATCAGTCCGAGCCAGAAGGCCGCATTGGCCATCTGATCGATGACCGTCGGCCCTGAGGGGAGGTACCGGCATTCAATTCTGAGGTGAGGCTTGCCGTTCTTTATCCCGTAGCACGGCCGGTTCCAGCGGTAGACCGTACTGTTGTGCATCTGCAGAGCGGTGAGCCGTGGTGCATTGCCCTGACGCAATGCTTCGACCGAATTTTCCTCCACTTCAATTCCCATCAGCACCCGGTAATGGGCCATGTCTTCCTTGAAAACCTCAGCGATCGATTCGCAGATCCACCGGTCACCGAATGTCACCCGTGATTTCCGCTCTCTCAGATCATTGGAACTCCGCCTCGTATCGACCGATTGCTGAAACAGCGCTATTCGAGTCTCGTGCCAGAGACGTTTGCCGAGCAGCATGGGAGAGTTCGTCGCAGCAGCAAGGACAGGCCCGGCAATCGCCTGAGCCCAGTTGTACTGGCTCACCGAGCTGGCCGGGTCGAGCTGGAGATGCACCTGGAAGCTCGTGTTGCAGCCCTCGAACATGATCGAGTTATGGCGTGTCATCAACTCATCGATCCCGTCGATCCTGAATTCATATGGTCCGCCCTTCAGTGTATTCAGAATGTCGTTCAACGTCTGGTAGCGGGGAAGAGGTGTCAGGTTCGAGAGATTCAGGTCCGATCGCCGTACGGTCGGGAGAATGCCGACGAGAACAGAGTGGTAACCGGAACTCTCCAGAAGCTGATCGAGCCGGGCAATCGAACTCCTGATATTACTTTCCATTTCGGAGAGGCAGTGGCCGCTGAACTCGAGGGGATCAAGATTGATTTCAAGATTGTAGAGGGAGTGTTCTGTGGTGTAATGAGGATCCTCGATCCGTTCAAGCACCTGAAGCGACACAGGGGCGGGCCGCCAGGAACTGTCAAGCAGGCAGAGTTCCTGCTCCGCTCCGATTCGGCGGATTCCACCTTCGATCATCCCGGAACCAAGCATCTGTTCCAGTGCTTTAATATCGTTGATCAGTTCAAACGTGAACCTGTTCAGATGCTCGGGATCTGAATACAGGTTCAGTGGATGAATTCCCATTGGATTCCTTACAAGACGTACTACGTTGATGACCTGTCAAAGGCTCTGTCCCTGGCAGGGCAGCGAATACGGAAATCGGGGAATGTTGAGAACGGGCGGACCGTCGAACTTGACCGATCCTGAGATAATATATTGCAGGGAGTACTCTGTTGCAAGGAACAAACAGGCGGAACCCCTCTTTTGATCGGTCACCGCTATTCCTTAGATTGAAGAAGTTGCTGAAAAACCGGTCCGGATGACCCCTGATTCCCTAATTTGTTCGAGTGTATGATCGCCTTGATCCGCCTTTTTCTCTTCCTTGGTCTTCTGGTTGCTCTGCCGGCGGGTTCGCTTCACGCACAGGAGCGTCCGAACAGCCCCGTTTTCAAGGATTACTCCGCCCCTGAGGCCCCCCGGATCATTCGCCGGTCCACTGCCACATACAAGCTCTGGGAGTTGTTCATTCTCAACCGGAGCGCCAACGGCGGGGACGGACTTGCTCAGCATGAGCTGGGTCTCCGCTATCTGACCGGAGAAGGAGTCGCACCCGACACGATCAAGGCGGCTTACTGGATTCAACGGGCGGCTGAGCAGTTCATCATCCCCGCCCGGTTCAATCTGGGAATTCTCACCTATTATGGCTGGGGGGTTGCGTGGAATCCGTTTGCAGCGTTTGAGCTCTTTCGCTACGCCGCGCGCCAGAACATGAGGGAGGCACAGTATATACTTGGACAGTTCTATTCTGACAACCTGGTTGTTCCTCAGGACTACGAAGCGGCGAAACGGTGGCTGCAGGAATCAGCGAAGAGCGGCTACGAGCCGGCGGAGCGAATGCTGGAACGGTTGAACGAACGTCAGAAGGAGGAAGCCACTGCTGATTCAATGGTTGTGGCTGAATCGGACTCGGCTGTCTCGCCGGTGTTCCTTGACTTCGAAGAGGATTCCGTATCCTACCACGATGAGGCGCCGTGGCTGACGGAGGTGTTGAAGGGAAGCGGCAGCCAGCTCCGTTACGCCTTCGGTCCTGCGTACCAGACGAAGGAAGGAATCAAGGCAGATTCCATCTATCTCCATACGATTATGGTCTCGGCAAAGGCCGGGAGTCCGGAGGCGATGGTCCTTCTCGGGAAAATGTATGAGAAGGGAATTCAGGTTCCGCGTGATCAACTCAGGGCGGCGTTGTATTACCTGCGGGGGATGAAGCTGGGCTCCCGGCAGGGGTATCTTCTTCTGACCGACATCCTGGAACATGGTGCCGTCGCAGGGGAATTGAGACGACGGGCGACTGCAGGGGATCCTGTAGCGATGGTGTTCTGGGCGGGGTTGTATTCACTCGGAGCCGATTATCTGCTGGGCGATATGCAGTCCCGCCTTACAGACGCGCAGGCGTTTTCATTTCTTCAACGGGCGGCACGTTCCTCAACCGATGCCATGCTGGAACTTGGTCTCTGTTACTATTCCGGCCGGTGGGTGGCGGCTGACCAGGTGCGAGGGATCGAACTCTGGCGAGAGGCTGCTGATGCAGGAGCGTCTGAAGGGGAGGTCAGGATCGCGATGGTCACCGTCCAGACCGAAGGGGACCCTGAGCGCCTGGCGGACGCAGTTGAGGTCCTTCGCCGCGCCAGTGCACTTGGTTCGATTCTCTCGGATGTCGGCCTCGCATACTGCTTCGAGAACGGGACCGGAACAGTTCAATCGAAGGGAATTGCCGCCGGACTCTACCGCCGTGCTGCCTATCGCGGCAGTCTGGATGGCTACCACGCTCTGGTGCGGATGCATGACGAATTGAGGCCTGAAGGAGGGGAATACCGGAGGAATGACGAATAGCGGCTATTCCCTGCCCAATCCTGCCCCGTTCCGCGACTGAGTTTCAAGGTCCAGCAGGAACTTCTTCCTCCACAACCCTCCACCGTAACCCGTGAGTCTGCCGTCCGCGCCGATCACACGGTGACATGGTATGATAATCGCAATCCTGTTGTCCCCGTTTGCCCTTGCCACGGCACGGACGGCTGACGGCGAACCGATCATCCCGGCCTGTTTTTGATAACTGCGCGTCACACCGTATGGAATCTTCAGTAACGCCTTCCACGCTTTCTCCTGGAAGGGCGTTCCGCTCATTTCAAGCGGGATATCGAACGAGAATCGTTTTCCGGCAAAGTATTCGCTCAGTTGCGCAGAGACTGAATTCAGCTTAGGATGATTTCCCGGGACGAATGAACAGTGGAGGCGTTTCAAGAGTCTCTTCATCTGTGTCTCGATCATCCTGCGATCCATGAATTCCAGGAGGCAGAGGCCGCGGTCAGTAACTCCTGCCAGCA
>JAOUDE010000232.1 GCA_029859455.1 Ignavibacteria bacterium
AACATCGATCGGACGGGCTGAAGAGGGACATGACCTCGCGGTGTTTCCGCTCGCGGTCCCGGGGCTGGCAGGACCGGGAGCAATCATGGCAGTGATTGTCCGGACCGACAATACGGTCTACTCTATATTGGAACAGGTCGCGACCGCGGGCGTCCTTGTCGTCATGCTGATCGTGACCTGGGCATTGCTACTCCTTGCCGGCCCGATCCTGAAGATCACCGGGGAGACCGGCGCCACGATTCTGGTCCGAATCCTCGGCATGCTCCTCGCCGCACTCTCAGTGGAGCTGGTGCTCACCGCCCTCGGCGTCACCGGCTGGATCGCACCGCTGTGACCGAATCATTCGATGCGTCCTGTCCGTACTGTGGAGAGGCGGTCGAACTCGTGGTTGACACCACTGCAGGCGACAGCCAGCGCTATACAGAAGACTGCCCGGTCTGCTGCCGTCCATGGGTCGTGATCGTGGGACCTGGATACGACGGGGCATGGACAACCACGTTACAAACCGAAGATGAATGATCCTCCGTGAAAGGGAGCTGCCATGATGAGAATCGCTGTTGCCGTTGCATTGATCCTCCTGTTGACCACTCCATCCTCCGCAGGTGAGGAACCCCTGTTTGTCATTCATTTCACCGTCGGACCTTCCTGGAACAAGGAGAAACCACCCGCCGAGCAGGAGCATTTCTCTGAACACTCAGCCAACCTCGGAGCTTTGAGAAAGGCCGGCACGATATTGTTCGGCGCGAGGTACGAGGAGGTCGGCATGATTGTCGTCCGGTCGACGTCGCTCGACTCGGCCCGGGAGCTGATAGAATCCGATCCAGGCGTTGCTGCGGGATTGTTCACGTTTACGATCGCCCCGCTCTATCCATTTTATGAATGGAAGGAGTAGCGGCGAATGAGCAGGACGTTTCTGCTGACCGGTTGTGTGATGATCGCGGCATCCGTTTCGAAGGGCCAGGCAGACCCGCTCACAGCCCCGCAATTTCTTGATGCCTTCATTGGAGACTGGGAAGGAACGGCAACCCCTGGTACCCCCGCGAGGAGAATCGCCCTCCCCGATAAGAAACAGTGAACGCAACCTCCCGGTCCGTTCTCAACGGAATGTACATTGAATGTCGGTCTGGACAAGCGAAGCCGGAATGTCGCGGGAGCTGCTGAAATTCCTGAACTATAAGCAGGGAACCGACTCGGTCACGATCCTTTACCTTTATGACAACCGGTCCGGAAGGGTGCTCTATCCTCTCTCTTTTGATTCCGAAAGCAGGGAATTGCGCGGATATGATACGTTTATTGCCCGCGGGAACATCCCGGCGGAGGAACGGGTTGCCTGGCATCTCTCGGAGGATCTTGATATAATAGTCGGCACCGCATTCAATCACTATCAGACCGACCCTGAAGACTACTGGCCACAGAGCTTCCGATTCGTCTGGAGAAGAAAGCGATAGACAACCGATGAACCGATCACGCATCAGCACCAGCCTTGTCATGGCGATCTGTTTTGCGCTCACCGCCTGCGGCGGAAGAGACCTCGATCAGCTGCTCCACGATCACGCCGCGGCACTCGGCGGTGCGGAGAAACTGGAATCGGTGCGGACGATGAGAGTCGACCTGCATCTCAGCGAACCTGGCCTGGACGCCGACATCCTGTACCACGCCGCCCGACCGGGCAAGGCCCGTGTGGATCTCACGATGAACGGCGAAGTTGTTTTCACTGAGGCGTTCGACGGCACCGGCTCCTGGCAGAAATCACATGGTGCGCCGGCGCATGACTCGAGCCCGGACGGAACAGCCGCCCTCCGGCGGGGCGCCATTGGAAACCTCTTCGCCCTGCACGAGTTGAAAGCCCTCGGCTACACCCTTGAATTGCTCGACCCTACCCTCATCGACGGAACATCGTATCACACCGTGCAGATTACAGCTCCCGACGGACACACAAACCGGTCTTACCTTGAACCGGAGACGCTCCTGCTGACCCGAAGAAGAGATGTCCATTCGGTCCATCCTGATATCGATTCGACGAAGTTGACGATCGAGTCAGTGTATTCCGATTTCCGGTCAATAGACGGCATCCTCCGTCCGTTCCGTTCGGTTGAGCGAAATATCCAAACCAATGAAGTTCTGGCAACGGTCGAAATCCGGGCAATCGCTACGAATATAGACCTGGATTCCTCGTTGTTCATCAAGCCGTAATAGCAAGGCAGAATACTCAGTCAGTCCAGTCCATCCAGTCTGCTCGGTCTATTCAGTCTGCTGGGTCTGTTCAGCATTTTGACAGAACGGACTGAAGAGACTGGACGGACGACCAGTTTTGCTCTTTCTGCTTGCTTCCCCCTTTCGGCGGAATAGACCTGGTTCTAACTTCTGTCTTCCGCCTCCTGTCTTCTGACCTCTGTCTTCTGACTTCTGTCTTCTCTCTTGCCTTTTCTCCCCTTTCGCATTAGTTTTCGGTCATGACCACAGCATACAGGAAACGCGGCGTCGATTATTCCACCGGTTCGATGTTCACTCTTTCGCCGGAATTCTACCGGTCTGAAGAGATTTACCGTGAGGAGATCGACAACATCTTCTACCGGCGTTGGCTGATGGTTTGCCGCGAAGAGGAGATCCCGGAGACCGGGGCATTCATCACCGTAGCTGTGGGTGATGAGTCGATCATTGTGGTCCGGGACGACCGGGGTACAATCCGTGCCCACTTCAACGTCTGCCGCCACCGGGGAACCCGGATCTGTGAGCGCGAACAGGGACAGTTCGGGTCAGGCGACATCCAGTGTCCGTACCACGCGTGGCGGTACCGTCTCGACGGGACCCTGAAAGCCGCACCGTTGATGAACGAGACTCCCTCATTTGATATGTCAGACTATCCGCTCCACTCAGCCCATGTCGGCCTCTGGGGCGGATTTGTCTTCATCTCCCTTGCGGAAGATCCGGTCCCGTTTGAAACCGAGATGGCCGGATTGATCGGCCGCTTTGAAGAGTGGCATCTGCCCGAGCTCCGGATCGCGCACACGATCAAGTATGAATTGAAATGCAACTGGAAGCTGATCCTCCAGAACTATCAGGAATGCTATCACTGTCCCGGCGTTCACCCGCTTCTCTCGAAATGGACGCCGTTCCGCGGCGCGGTGCATGACTGCATGGAGGGAGCGGTAATCGGCGGCTACATGGAAATGAAAGAGCCCAACGGCGGGATGACGATGGACGGAAAGCCGGCATCGGTTCCGGTGTGCGACGTTTCGGGCGAGAACCTCCGGCGGGTGCACTATTATTCGGTGTTCCCGAACCTCCTCCTCTCCCCGCACCCTGATTTCGTGCTGTACCACAGGATTCAGAGTGTTACCATCGACCGGATCAGGAACGACTGCTTCTTCCTGCTTCACCCCGATGTCATCGCCGACGGGACGAAGATGGAGCGGTTCAGGTCAGCGATCGAGTTCTGGGACAAGACAAACCGGGAGGACTGGCATGTCTGCGAGCAAATGCAGCTCGGACTCCGGTCCCGCCGTTTCGAGCGCGGGCGCTACTCCGGGCAGGAGGATATCCTCTTTGCTCTGGACCGAGAGGTGCTGAAGGCACTCGGGCGGACTCCGCCGTCTCGCTGAGGGAAAAACAAACCGCCAAGACGCAAAGACGCAGAGCCAGAAATGTGGGTTGGGGAAATCCCAAGGTGAGGGTGAAACTTTCACCGGGAACATTCAAATCATCGCTCTGCCCTGAAGGGGCAGGATAGCTAATCCGGTGGACCCCAACGGGGTCCGATATCTCAAGGTGAGGGTGAAACCCTCACCGGGAACATCCAGAACATCGCCCTGCCCTGAAGGGGCAGGATAGCTAATCCGGTGGACCCCAACGGGGTCCGATATCTCAAGGTGAGGGTGAAACCCTCACCGGGATCACCAAACGACCGCCTGCCCTGAAAGGGCAGGATAGCTAATCCGGTTGACCCCAACGGGGTCCGATATCTCAAGGTGAGGGTGAAACCCTCACCGGGATCACCAAACGACCGCCTGCCCTGAAGGGGCAGGATAGCTAATCCGGTTGACCCCAACGGGGTCCGATATCTCAAGGTGAGGGTGAAACCCTCACCGGGAACATCCAGAACATCGCCCTGCCCTGAAGGGGCAGGATAACACCCCGTAAGACTTTTTTCCCGCCTCTATCATTCATCCGATGGAGGTCTCATGCCGCAATCCCTTTCTAAGGTTTATCTGCACATCGTCTTCTCCACGAAACATCGCCACCCATTCCTCGCGAATCCTGAGTTTCGGGCAGAGATGCACCGATACCTCGGCGGCACGTGCAATGCGATTGGCAGCCGCGTGATCGCGGCAGGCGGAATCTCAGACCATGTGCACATTCTTTGTCTCCTGTCGCGAAAGCAGTCAATCGCAGATATGGTGATGGCCCTGAAAGGACAGTCCTCCAGATGGGCGAAACAGAGCCGACCAGCTCTGAGACGGTTTCGCTGGCAACGAGGATACGGAGTTTTCTCTGTGAGCGAGTCAGCCGTTGAAGTCGTCCGAGCTTATGTCAATAATCAGGAAGTGCACCATCGCAAGAAGTCCTTCAAAGAGGAATACCTTAGACTCCTGGAAGAACACAACATTACATATGAAGAGAGCTATTTGTGGGATTAGCATTTGACTATCCCGTCCCTTCAGGACGGATGGTGTGCGTTGAGTTCTTATGATGGTCCCGAAAAAACATCGGGACCATCCGAGGTTATCTGACCCCTTCGGGGTCAA
>JAOUDE010000233.1 GCA_029859455.1 Ignavibacteria bacterium
CCGTCCAGGCCGATCATCACAGTCTCACCCGCGTAGTCACCGGTGATTTTCACCATCGACTGCGCGGTCCCGCTCGTATTGCACTTTGCCTTGAAGAAGAAGATATCCTCACACGGAACAGAGCTTCCTCCATTACTGACCGAACCTTGTATCAGAAGAGGAATGCCCTGCGGATATCCTCCATCCATAATCGGGAACCAGTCATTCGCACTCCCGAGGAATTGCTGGGCGTTCCCCGTAGCCGGTGTCCCGACGATGCTTACGAGAGGATACCACATACAGGTTGGAATCGTTCCCCATCCCTGAGAGACGACCCAGTAGGTCCCGGGCCCGAGGTCACATGACGGATCCACGACGCACTGGTTCAGCATCACGGCACGGTTGGTTGCCGTCTGCATGTCATCCTCCATCGTCCGGTACACCCCGGACCATCCGGTAATCAGACGACCGTTCGCCACCGTCGCACTGTCAGTACAGAGCAGTGTTCCTCCCTGCGCCGGATCATCATCATAAATCCACCATTGCAGAGCAAGATATGTTGACTGAGTGGAATTTCCTGTTTGGAACCCATAAAAGGTCAGCGTATCGATGGTCCACCCTTCCTGATCAGTCACCACAAACTCATCAGAAACTTTGTTGTTGACACCACCCCAGTGACAGAACCCGTACTCTGAAAGACCGAGCGTGAGATTCTGTACGGCGCTGACATCCGCCCCGCCAAATCCGGAAGCAACATGTGTCACAAGGGGTCCATTATCATACAGGACAGATTCCAGCAGTGGAGTCTGCTGGCCATTGGCAAACTTCGGAATACATGAGGAACATACAAGGACTATCGAAACAACAAGGGAGTGTTTCATAACGGCCTCCGGCAGGAGTTCAGAATCTGGAAATGAGCGCGGCTCATGAAGCCCGCGCCGGGAACAGGCTGGTGGTACAGCGGGCTAATACAAGGGATGTGCCAGTCAGGAACCCTTAAAAACAGTCCAATTCGGACGCTATTACACACACCCGATCATCGGATTCCCGGACATGAAACCGGATCATCAGGAATGGGAATTAGCCGGGTCGTCCTTGAATCCAATATGGCCTTCACCTACATTGTAGGAGCTACAAACACACCGGTCCGCCGCTCCCGCGGATCACCATCCCCGGTGCAACCCCGAACCACACACGGAGGCGCGCCATGACAAGAATGCTGCTTCTCCTTTCTACCTTTTTCCTCACCCGAACGCTTCTTTTGGCCCAGTGGACTCAGGAGCCCGCACCAACGACCGGGACCATGTGGGCAGTACGATTCGTCAGTGAGTCTGTCGGCTGGCTGCAGGGAGACGACCACTTCCAGTCATCAGATTCTTCCTATATCTTCAAGACGACCGATGGCGGAGCCTCCTGGACCGTCAGTGATACCTGGCTGGGAAGCAGCTATGGTGCGCTCAGCACGCTTGATGGAATGACGATCCTCTCTTCGAGAAGTGTCACCGGAATAGACGGAAGTGAACTGCACCGTACAACGAATGGCGGGATCACATGGGAGAACGTTGCCTCAATCGCCGATGGATACTACGAGGATATTCAGCTGGTCGACTCACAAACCGGATACTCGATTGGTGGGATATACAATGGTTCTGGATATGACGGGCACGTTCAGAAATCGACGGATGGGGGCGCAACGTGGATGGAGGTCTCAGTCCTTCCAGGCAGCGATCTCACAGGTGTCTCATTCATCGATCCGATGAACGGCTGGGTCTCTGCTTACTGGAACAAGGTCTTCCGAACGACCGACGGTGGGATAACCTGGGTTCAGGATACTGTCTATGCACCACCCAATACACCGACCAGAGATGTGCAATTCACGACCGCCGACAGTGGATGGACCGTGGGAGGAATCAGCGGAGACCTGACGATCTCGCGCACCACGAATGGGGGGGTAAGCTGGCATTATTATGAATCAACGGCATGCGGAAGCAGCCTTCGTGAGATACAGATGGTCAACTCACAGGTGGGATGGGTTGTCGGCTCGAACAACTGTGAGCCCTATGTTGCCCGCACAACTGATGGCGGAGTTACCTGGGAGACACAGGAGACGTCATACAACGGGTTCGAGTCGATCTCTGTGGTGAACGGGAACTACGGCTGGGCCTGTGGGGAGCGGGGAAACCTGTGGCACACTTCGAACGGCGGTGTGACATGGGTGAGCGAAGAAGTGACGACCCCGAACGCGTCCCGTCTTGAACAGAATTACCCGAACCCCTTTAACGGAATCTCCAATATCGAGTTCCGAATTTCGAAGTCCGGTCCGGCCAGACTGGCAATCTATGATCTCATCGGCCGGGAAATAGCAATGCTTGTCGACGAAGAGCTATCGCCCGGGACATATCAGCGACAGTGGGACGCTACGGATCAGGCGAGCGGCGTGTACTACTATCGGCTGCAGGCGGGAGGATTCTTTGAGACACGTAAGCTGGTGTTAATTCGATGATCACGCCCGACGTTGCAGTCGTAGACCAACGGCACAGCAACCCGGAAGTTGACTTTCGCTCCCCCCTGCCATAGATTCTCCTGAGTACCGATGCCACCGACTCTTCAATTCAAACATGAACACCGGCCGTTCACCAGCCGCGTTCCAGTCACCCCGGGGCCGGACCGGGTGCTGGAAGGCACACTCACAGTTGTCATTGAAGGGACAGCCTGCCTGTCAATCTCCGATCTTCCGATGGCAACCCTTGCGAACAGGCTGAAAGACTGGCTCGATCAAGGAATGGTGACCGACTTTTCTTTTGATCACTCGAAGTCAAGTGAGAGAGGGGTCCTCACATTCAACAGGCAGGGAGCCGGTTGGACCGCCGGATCCTGCAGACCTTCTATGGTCCCGGATGTTATCCTTGACGACAATGTACTGGCAGAAGCTGTCACAACCCTCCTCACTGAACTGGAGGCTCTGGCGAAACAATACGGCTGCAGACTCTTTCCAGACGAACGATCCCAGCACGTCGCATTCGCCCCGCTGCCCCCAGCGCTCCACGAGGAAACAACCGGTGAGCCGTTCAAGAGTTGTCTTGTCTGCAAGTGCTCCCTCCTTGACCCGGACTGCCTGTACCTGATAGAGAAGGGGTTCCGAAAGTACCCGGGCAGCAAGATCATTGACGTCATTCACGATTTCGCACTCTGCACAGATTGCCTGAAGGCTCTTTCTGAATCCTATTCAGGTGAATCAAGAGAACGGGTGCAGGCCTATTTCCGGAACATTGCGCCTCCCCGCGATCGATTCGATAAAGGACTGAAAGAATACGGACCTGATCTCGACGGGTGGACCTCACGGTGCTTTGGAAAGGGAACACCCAGGGAGGAACTGGATGAGTACCAGATTACCTGTCTTTGCAGCGGAGGAGAGGTGATGTTCTGTCAATACTGGCCGATAATGCTCGGCTCCGCAGCTCTTGATGAAGTGATGGCGCTTCTTTCGAAGGAAACACTGGATGAGCTTGATGATTTCCACGGCAAACATCTTGGTATCCCGCCCGAATTCAGGCACCTGTTCAGACCGGTGTTGGTATAGGTCCTCGCTCACAAGCAGATGGTCGACTGAAAATCAGGAGGACTGTAATGTCTGATCGGCTTCTTCGCTCACCGATGATTTATACCCCGCATACGCCGCGAGGCCATAGAAAAACAGATCCATCGGACTGAACAGTTCCACCAGGATAAACTGCGCCAGTGTTGCATCCAGCTGCATGATGACCAGCAGGACTGATACATCTTCGGCGTCTGCAATGTATGCAGAGCCCAGCAGCAGGTTCCCGAACAGACATCCGGCAAGGGAGAGGCCGGCGCCGAGATATCTGTACATCGGACCGACTCCCTTCCCACCTTCACGAACGGCGAATCCGACCAGGAGCCCGATGCCGATCGCCATGAAACCGATCTGCCAGCCTGTGACGAAGGTAAGCGCGGCCCACGCCGCCGCCCCGACCATGCTTGCTGCAAGACCGGCAGCCAGACCGATCCCCGGCTGCTGGTCAGCCCGGCGTTGCTCAAGAGCCATTTGATCCGACAGGGCCGCCGTGTCATAAGTCCCCTCGGTCGTCGCCTCCGCCGGCATGATATCCGCACCACAGACAGTACAGACAACAGCATCCCATTCTGCCGGTTCCCCGCAATCGGTACATCGGACCACTGTTGCAGTTGTGTTCGTAGACACTTGACCTCCCGTTGATAAACTGTTCACCCGAGATTCAGACGGTCGAGATACCGGATCAGGTGTGCCGCAAGTTCACTATTCAGTGACCCGTCGATCAGCTCGGGATTCGCCATCATGAAGATGGTTCGCTCGATCTCCTCCTCGAACCCTCGTTCATAACAAACCCTCTCGCTGAATTCAATTGATTCGGCCCAGTCACGCACCTGCTTTGCCGTCATACCTCCTGCCAGATAACATGCAAGAAGATCCCGTATCTCCCTCCGCGAGAGAGATTGCATACCGGGCAGCGGCTCAGAATCGATGTGATTTGTGCGTTCCATAATCCTCTGTCCCGGATCGGGAGGGTTCGTTGAGACCCGCGTCTCTCCGGTCCGATCGGACGGAGCGGGGAGACCTCAGCTGGCTCAGCAGACGGCTGAGGTACGTTGGCTGAATTTCGAGTATCTCGGCCGCTGCTTTCTGCACGCCACCTGTCGTCTTCAGAACGCCAAGGATGAACTCAACCTTGAATTCGTGAACAGCGTCCTTCAGCGGTCTCGG
>JAOUDE010000234.1 GCA_029859455.1 Ignavibacteria bacterium
GGCACACACTTTCCAGATACAGATCCCCGTTATAAAGACAAATCCAGTCTCTTATTGCTCGGGAGCAATAAGAGACTGGATTTGTCTTTATAACGGGGATCTGTATCTGGAAAGTGTGTGCCGATGTCCCCCAATCCGGCAGCCCCGAGGAGGGCATCCATGACGGCATGAAGAAGAACATCAGCATCCGAGTGACCGACAAGACCGCGGTCATATGGAATTTCAACCCCGCCGAGTATCAGTTTCCTGTCGGGAGCGAATCTGTGTACGTCATATCCGAAACCAACCCTGGGGCAGCGGGAAATGTCACCGGATTTCAAAACGACTCCTCTCATCCGACGGCAGAGCGTCCTCGGGACGATTCCACCGTAACTGAACATGGGTAACTCTTGAGGAACGGGGACCGACCCGTACCTGCCGCACGAAATCCTGAAGAAGGTTCTGATCCCCCCGCGCCACAATTTCGACCGTTCCCTCCGGCCGGTTTGTGACATATCCGGAAAGATTCAGCGCACCGGCAATCCGGCTGACAAACCACCGGAATCCGACTCCCTGCACCAATCCCTCAACCACAATATGGACATGAGCAGTCACCTGATCATCAGGACAGCGAAAAAGTACGACGGGTTGCCATCAAATGCAAGGAAGGGCCCTTCACGAATCATCAGCCGCCGTGGTGTCAGGAATTCTCATCAGGAGCAGCGTCAGATCGTCAGCCTTCGGCCTTGACCCTGCGAACTTGTCCACCTCCATGCAGAGCGATGTTACAACATCGCGGAGCTCTTTCCTTCGCGCCTTGAGTGACGCGAGCTTCAGGCGTTCCTCTCCGAACAGCCTCCCTTTCGCATTCATCGCTTCCGTTATCCCGTCCGAATAGCATACCAGCAGGTCCCCCTCTTCCAGAACGACCCTCCCCACCTCGAAGGTGGACTCACCCAGCATCCCGAGCGGGATACCTCCGGTTGAAAGCTCCTCCACCATTCCTGATGACCTGATCAGAAGCGGGTTGTTGTGGCCGGCGTTCACAAACGAAAGCACCCTTGAAGCCGGGTCGAGACTCAACAGCACTGCGGTTACGAAGCTCCCCGTCGTCGAATCTTCATAGATAATCCGGTTCAGCCGGGTTACCGTGTCTCTGATCGGAATTCCAAATTCGACATAGGTATGGAGAGCAGCCTGAAAGGTCGACACCAGCAGCGCAGCGCCGACCCCCTTTCCGGATGCATCCGCCACGGTCAGAATAAGGCTTCCGTCCTGTGACCGAATCACATCGTAGAAGTCACCACCAACGGTCATACATGGCTGTGTCAGTGCTTCCAGCCGAAACAGGGGACTGGCCGGAAGGTTTTTCGGAAGAATCTGTTGTTGAAGCTGGGCCGCCAGCTCGAGGTCCCTTTGCATCCTGTTGCTCTCGATCTCAGCCTGATGGAGGCGTGCGTTCTCAATGGCGATCGTAGCAGGGATGGAGATCGATTTCAGAAATTTCCCGTCATCAACCGTGAACGCACCTCTTTTCCTGTTGAGAATCTGAAACACCCCGATCAGCTTCCCTGCCCTGTTCTTCATCGGGGCACAAAGCATCGATCGAGTCCGGAACCCGCTCTTCTGGTCGATCCCCTGAAAAAACCGTTTGTCCTTGTACGCATCAGAGATACGCACGGTCTTGCCTGTTTCAGCGACATATCCTGCGACCCCCTCGCCGACTCTGAGGCGGATTTCCAGCTCTTTCCCCCCTCTCATCCGCCGGGCCGTCAGTTCTCCTTTGGAGCCGTCATACAAATAGATGGTGCCTGTCGTCGCGTCGAGACTGGCCACAGTATACTGCAGAAGGACGTCGAGAATTCTGTCGAGGTCCAGCGAGGAGTTCAGGAGTTCACTCGCCTTCACGAGCATGCGGAGCCGGCTTACGGTCCTGGCCGAAGGTGGATGGCGGGGAGTCATCGGTCACCTCTACCGAATGTTCCGGCCTGGTTCCTGAGGACGGGGATCATGTCTGACAATTCCGAGATCAGTATTCCGCTGACGATAAAAAACCCGCCCATCACTCCGAGAGGACCAAATATTTCTCCGAGCAGAAACGATGCGAACAGCGCCGCAAGAAGCGGCTCGATCGAAAAGATAACAGCCGCACGGGTTGGTGTTGTATCCTTCTGGAATCTCGTCTGAACGAGTGTGGTGACGATCGTTGCCAGCACGGTAAGATGCAGGAGGGCGAGAAGAGCATCCGGTTGGGTCGGAAACACAGGCGTTTCGAGAATGAGGACCATGATCCACCCTCCGGCAGCACTCACCGCAAGCTGGAGAAACGTAAGGCGAACTGCGGGCACCTCGCGCGAGGCGATATCGAGATAAACAATATACAAACCAAAGAGAAAGGCGCACGCGAGTGTGAGCAGATCACCCGCATTGAAGCCGGATTCTCCCGGCGATGTGAGCAGCCAGAGTCCGAGGCAAACAACCGAGATGCCGACGATATTGCCGATCGTCGGCGCACGGCGCTCAATGATCACCTGGAAAATCGGAGCAAACACCACCATCAGGGATGTAATGAATGCGGACTTCGATGCAGTCGTCAGATACAGCCCGAAGGTCTGGGCGGAAAAGCCCAGGAAGAGGAGGAAGCCAAGTATGAATCCGTGGCGGAGCTCCCTGACGCTGACGGGGATGACGCTCCTCCGAAAGACGAGAAGGAAGAACAATGCTCCGAGACCGAAACGGAGAGCATTGAGCTGAAGGGCGCTGATTTCCCGCAATCCGATTTTCTGAACCGCGAAAGTGCTTCCCCAGATAACTGTCGTGGCGAGGAGATACATCTCGCCTTTGAACCGTGCCGTCACGGCGATCAACTCAAAGAAATCAAAAAGGGATGGTTAGAAAACGGCTGTTTCTTCGTGGATACCGAACTGCTCTGCCAGCGCTGAACACATTTCGCCCAGAGTGACATATGCCCGAGTGCACTCGAGCAGACGCGGCATCATGTTGGACCCGTCGGCGGCAGCTGTGTGGAGGTCTTGAAGCGTTCGTTCCACGTCCGCTTCATTGCGGCTTGCGCGAACTTCCGCGAGGCGTTGTTTCTGCTTCTTTTCCACTTCGGGAGAGATCGAAAGAATCGGGATTTCAATCTGCTCATCCTCTTCGACAAGATCGTTGACACCGACGATCGTCTTTTCTTTCTTGTCGAGTTCGATCTGGTAGCGATACGCCGCTTCTGCAATCTCCTTCTGGAAGAACCCGGCCTCGATAGCGGGAATCACACCCCCGAGCGAGTCAATCCTCTCGAAATAGGCTTCCGCCTCCTTCTCCATTGTATCGGTCAGGGACTCTACAAAGTAGCTGCCGCCAAGCGGATCGATCGTGTTCGTCACTCCGGTTTCGTGTGCGATCAGCTGTTGGGTCCTCAGAGCGATTTTGACCGCCTTCTCACTCGGCAGCGCAAGCGTCTCGTCCATCGAGTTGGTGTGAAGCGACTGGGTGCCCCCCAGGACGGCCGCCAGTGCCTGAAACGCAGTACGGACGATGTTGTTCTCCGGCTGTTGAGCCGTAAGAGTGCATCCCGCAGTCTGGGTGTGGAACCGAAGAGTCCAGGACCGGGGGTTCTTCGCCCCGTACCTGTTTCGCATTCTCTTTGCCCAGATCCGCCGCGCGGCTCTGAATTTTGCAATCTCCTCGAAGAAGTCGAGATGCGAATTGAAGAAGAACGAAAGGCGAGGGGCAAAATCATCAACATTCATCCCCCGCTCAATGCACGCTTCAACATAAGCAAAACCGTCGGCAAGGGTGAACGCGAGTTCCTGAACGGCAGTCGATCCGGCTTCACGAATGTGATATCCACTGACCGAGATCGGATTCCACTGCGGCATTTCTTTCGTACAGAACTCGACCATGTCCACGATGATCCGCATCGAAGGGTGTGGAGGATAGATCCATTCCTTCTGGGCAATATACTCCTTGAGTATGTCAGTCTGAATCGTTCCCCGGAGATTCTTTCTCTGTCCGCCCTGTGCCTCGGCGACAGCCAGATAGAAAGCGAGCATCATGGCGGCGGGCGCGTTGATCGTCATCGACGTCGATACATCCTCGAGGCGAATCCCCTTGAACAAGACCTCCATGTCGGCAAGCGAACTTACGGCGACACCGCAGATTCCAACCTCTCCCTCAGACTCCGGATCATCGCAATCCCTCCCCATCAGCGTGGGAAGGTCGAACGCAACGGAAAGACCGGTCTGGCCGTGATCGAGAAGATAGTGGTACCGCTCGTTTGTATCTTCCGGAGTGCCGAACCCCGCGAACTGACGCATGGTCCAGAGCTTCCCCCGGTACATATTGTGATGAATACCCCGGGTATAAGGGTATTCTCCGGGATAGCCTATATCCGAAAGGAAGTTGTTCTGTGCTATGTCATCGGGGGTGTACAGCAGTTCGATCGGCGCACCGCTCACAGTGGTAAACTTCGCCTGGAGGTTCCGGGGAGAGGTTTTCGATTTCTCCTCCCACCGCTTTCCTGCTTCCTGATTCTCCTGATGGTTGTTGCTGGTCATCCCGGGACTCCGCTGACAAAGTTTGAAAAAGAGCGTTGATACCCATGTAATAAAGGGATTTCACCGATGAACTTCAAGAAACACGCGTCAGGTTCGACCGAAGCGTCGGTCCAGCTCTTCAACAGACAAACGAAGAACCGTCGGTCTTCCGTGCGGACAGACAAAGGGCATACTGGTTTCAAACAGC
>JAOUDE010000235.1 GCA_029859455.1 Ignavibacteria bacterium
ACGGGCTTGGTCGGATGAACGCCAAGGTGCTCATTCTCAACCAGAGCTACGAGCCAATGAGCGTGATCAACGTCCGCAAAGCGGTGATCCTGTTATATCTGGGAAAGGCTGAGCTCATCGCAGAGAAGGAAGGTATCAAGGTACGGTCGGTATCCCAGGCGTACCCGTTTCCCAGCATTGTCCGCCTTTCGATGTACGTCCGTGTTCCGTACAAGAAGATCATCCTTTCCCGCAAGAATATCCTCCGGAGGGATGCTCACCGGTGCCAGTACTGCGGCCGTGGAGATGTCACTCTGACGGTCGACCACGTGATGCCGATGTCACGGGGAGGCGATGATACATGGGAGAATCTCGTAACTGCGTGCGTTTCCTGTAACAACAGGAAAGGAGACCGGACTCCCGACGAAGCCCGGATGCCATTACGTCAAAGACCGATGCGTCCGAACCATGTGACGTTCATCAGCCACTACGTCGGAAGCATGGACGAAAGGTGGAAACCATATCTTTTTCTCCATTGACCGGCGCGCCCGGTGACCAGACCCTCTCTTCCCCTGCACACACGGCGGCGACCGTGAAGAGAAAACGCAACATTCTGAGCGGTATGAGGCCGACCGGCAAGCTTCATCTCGGTCATCTCGTCGGTGCCCTGGAAAACTGGGTTGCTCTCCAGGACGAATTTCAGAATTATCATCTGATCGCGGATTATCACGCCCTTACCACCAATCTTGATTCCTCAGACATCGATCGCAACTCTTTCGAAATGGTGATCGACTGGCTGGCGGCAGGGATCGACCCGGAAAAGAGTCCGCTGTTCCGGCAATCACAGATCAAACAGCACACGGAGCTTCACCTTCTCTTCTCGATGCTCATCACGGCGGCGAGACTTGAGCGCAATCCTGCCGTCAAGGATCAGGTCAGAGACCTGCAGATCGAGAATGTCAGTTACGGCCATCTCGGGTACCCCGTCCTCCAGGCGGCGGACATTCTGTTGTACAAGGGGGAGATGATACCGGTTGGTGAAGACCAGGTCCCTCACGTGGAAATTTCGCGGGAGATCGCGCGGAGGTTCAATACCCAGTACGGAAGGGTGTTTCCGGAACCGGAAGCCAAATTGACCACCTTCGCGAGGCTCCCCGGGCTCAACGGGATCGACAGGAAAATGAGTAAGTCGTCCGGCAACGCAGTCCTTCTCTCCGATTCTCCCGAACAGATTCATCAGCGAATCAAATCTGCGGTGACAGATCCTGAGAAGGTGAGGAAGAATGACCCCGGCAGGCCTGAAGTCTGTCTCGTGTACACCTATCATAAGAAGTTCAACAAAGCTGAGGCCGGAGAGATTGGGAATGACTGCAGGTCGGGGGCTCTCGGTTGTGTAGATTGCAAACGGCGTGTTGCGTCGAAGATCTCGGAATCACTCGCACCGATCCGCGATCGCCGGAACCGCTTTGAGGCAAACCCGGATGAGGTCATGTCTATCCTGGCGGACGGGGAGCGACGTGCCCGTTCACGTGCCGAGGAAACAATGTCGGAAGTGCGAAGTGCGATGAATCTCGGAATTATCAGGGAAGGGTGATTCGGAACAGTGACGTATAGGGTGAAACTGACCAAGTTCGAGGGACCTCTTGACCTCCTCCTGTTTTTCATCAAACGGGATGAACTGGATATTTATGATATCCCGTTGTCGCGGATCACCAAGGAGTTTCTCGAATATGTCCACATGATGCAATCGCTCGACCTGGAAGTGGCGGGGGATTTCATTGTCATGGCAGCGGAACTGATGCAGATCAAAGTGCGGATGTTGCTTCCGAAAGCAGGAAGTGACGAAGAGGAAGAGGATCCGAGAGCAGAACTGGTCCGGCGATTGATCGAATACAAACGATACAAGGAAATGGCGGCCAGGATGTCCGATATCGAGGACGAGGGCCGTAAGATGTTCTACCGCCGGTTCTTCCAGAGCGATCCGAAAGAGATCGTGATGGAGAACGAGACAGATGATCTCGAGGATATTACGCTGTTCAACCTGATCAAAGCCTTCAAGAAGGCGATCGATCATATGCCCCGCAGGGTGGTCCATGAAGTGGAACTCCTCAATGTCTCGATTGATGAACAGATCAGTTTCACTCTCAACTTCCTGAAACTGAATGGACCAACAACACTGCTTGAACTTGTCCGGCACATGACCGAGAAAATAAGGATCATCGTCACATTGATAGCCCTTTTGGAGCTGGCGAAGAATCGCGCCATTTCGATTCGTCCGTCCGATGACCAGGATGATATCCTCATTCTTCCAACAGCGGTCGGAGTGCCTGCGATGAAAGGAGAGGGAGAATGACCGGATCCGACCTTGGTTCCGCGATTCCGTCGGTTGAAGAGATTCTTGAGGTCCTTTTCTTCGCGACCGATGAGCCGATCTCTCTCCGTCAGGTGATGGAGCTTCTCCAGGCGCTTGATACGAATGAGCGTCCCCGGCGCGTCTCCGAAGAGATCCTTCTCCAGACGATTCAGGGTTTGAATGACCAGTATGAAAAGGATGGAAGGGCATTCAGGATTGTAAAGGTCGCGGGCGGATATCAGTTCGCCACGACTCCCCGGTTTGCCGTTCTGCTCGGCAAGATGGTAAAAGAACGGGCACGCCGGAAGCTCTCCCAGGCTGCTCTTGAAAGCCTCGCCGTCATCGCATACAAACAACCGGTGACAAAACCTGAGATCGAGTCGATCCGCGGAGTAAACGCCGATTACGTCGTTCGGTCTCTCCTCGAACGTGATCTTATTACCATTGTCGGGCGGTCCGCTACCCCCGGACGCCCATTGCTGTATGGGACCACAAAGCACTTCCTCAAACATTTTGGCCTGAATGATCTTTCCGAATTGCCCAAACCACGGGAGATCGATGAACTTCTGGCGGATGAAGGATTTGAAGCTGAACGAAGGATGCTGGAAGAACTGGAAGCAGGGTCGCCGCCAGGCGAACAGGACGAGGAAGGGAAGCCACGTATTGTGGTCAGCGAAGAGGGAAAACTGACGGAACTGGCCGACGGGAGAGGGCGTGGAGAGCAGGGCCCCCCGGAGGAACGCCCCGACGAGTCGACTGATCCAAGCTAAGTCCGTCTCACACCACAACAACCTGCTACCTATGAAATCCCCATCTTCTGATCCGGTTCGCCTGAATCGCTACCTGAGCATGTGTGGAATTGCATCGCGCAGAAAAGCGGATGACATGATTGAGGCCGGGCGTGTCATGCTGAACGGAACGGTTGTGAAGGAGCTGGGCATCAGGATCCGGCCGGGTGTCGACCAGATCTTTGTTGACGGGGCTGAGGCGGTGATGGTCAAGGAGCCGCAATACCTCGTGTTGAACAAGCCGAAGGATACGATCACAACACTGAGTGATGAGAAGGGACGGCGGACTGTAATCGATTTGATCAGGAGCCGTGAACGTGTCTATCCGATCGGAAGGCTGGACAGGAATACAACGGGTGTACTTTTGTTCACCAGCGATGGCAGTTTTGCTCATCAGCTGATGCATCCAAGGTTTCGAATTCCAAAAAGCTACCGTGTCCGTTGCGACAATCCGGTTACCCGTGAACATATGGCCATGCTCAGGTCCGGTGTGCGACTCTCCGACGGTGTCACAGGCCCTGCGGATATCCGATCCCTCCCCGGCGGGAAGGGGACAGAGGTCGGAATCACGATCCATGAAGGGCGAAACAGGCAGGTCAGAAGAATGTTCGAACTTCTCGGCTACGAGGTGAAATCGCTCGACCGGGTCGCCTATGGCCCGATTACGTACGAGGGTTTGATCCGCGGGTCGGTCAGGAAGTTGACGATACGGGAAATCCGCGCCCTTCGGAGGCTTGCCCTTGGAGATGAAGAGTGATCCATCGCCGCTGCACCCTGGTCTCTGCAAGTCTACTCTCCCTTCTTTCATTTCTCACCTCCTGTCGTACCGGCTCTGAAGAGGATCAACTGACGTACGAAGGGAGGGAACGCTGCATCACCTGTCATGAGGAGGCGGCTGGTCTGTACCACGGATCGGACCATGATCTCGCGATGGACCATGCCACTGAAAGCACCGTTCTCGGGGATTTTTCAGGCGTGGAGGTGACACTGCAGGGAGTGACCTCGAAGTTCAGTGAACGGGACGGTCATTTCTTTGTACTGACGGAGGGGGAAGGAGGAAAGAGAGAGGAATTCCAAATCCGCTACGTGTTCGGGTTTCGCCCGCTTCAGCAGTATCTTGTCGAGTTCGAGAACGGATCCGTGCAATGCCTTCCGTATGCATGGGATACCAGACCGGCTGCGGAGGGAGGGCAGCGCTGGTTTCATGTCTACGGAGATGAACGGATTGTTCCCGACGACCCCCTGTTCTGGACCCGATCATCCCAGCGCTGGAACTACATGTGTGCGGAATGTCATTCCACCGATCTCCGAAAGAATTTCGACGAACAAACCGGAATCTACCGGACGTCCTGGTCCGAAATTGATGTCTCATGCGAAGCCTGTCACGGCCCCGGTTCTCTTCACATCAGGTACGCGGAGTCGGGTGACCGGAATCAGGAGTGGGAGTCAGGGTCCGGATTCCCGGTTCGTCTCGGTGAGAGCGATGGCGGGATCTGGGAATTCAATGATGTTCAGCCTACAGCACGACGGACGATCCGCAGGGAGGGGAGTCCGGAGGTTACGCTCTGTGCACG
>JAOUDE010000236.1 GCA_029859455.1 Ignavibacteria bacterium
CTGACGGAAACTTGTACGCGCTCGACTACTTCCTTAACCAGCTCGTGACCATCGATACGAGCAGCGGCGCTGTGACCATCATTGGTACGTCGACCCCGTTTGGCGGCGAAACCTGGAGCGGGTTGACCTACGATCCAACAACCGGCGCTTGGTACGCAGCAAGTACCGATATCACCAGGTCCACCCTGTTCGAAGTCGACCCGTCAACAGGAGCAACAACCCAGGTTGGTCAGTTGACCGGAAGTCCAGGTTGTATTGATATCGATATTGATAACTCAGGCCAGATGTACGGGTACGACATTATCAATGACAATTTCTACAGTGTGAACAAGGCGACCGGGGCAGTGACGATCATCGGGGCAATCGGGTTCGATGCGAATTTCGCCCAGGGGATGGATTTCGATCCGGCCACCAACGTCTGCTATCTTGGGGCGTACAACAATGCGTTAGGCCAGGGTGAACTCCGTATCGTGGATCTAGGCACCGGCAATTCCACCCTGGTCGGAGCATTCCCGAACCAGGAGGTCACTCTGCTCGGCATTCCGGGCGCACTGGGCGGTGGCGCATGGCTGGCCATTGCACCAACGAGTGGAACCGTTGCGATCGGAGATTCTGTCCTCATGACGGCACGATTCGATGCGACGGACCCGTCGATTTTCGAGAATCCTGGCAATTACTTCGGTGAAATACAGGTCACGGCGAGCAACTCGGATCTGGAAGATACCCTTTCCATCCCGGTACGGATGTATGTCGTACCGCCGGCAGGGGCCCGGTTGATCGCCACACCGGCTGCACTGGACTTCGGTTCGGTACAGATCAACTTCAGTGATACAGTCTCAACGCTCGTGAAGAACATCGGTCTCACAACACTGGACGTCACCAATATCACAACGACCAGCGGCGAGTTTACCGTTCTTGCACCGACCGCTTTTTCACTGGCAACAAACGATACCCAGAGGGTCCTGGTTGCCTTCAACGCACCATCGCCGGAAGGTCCGTACTCGGCAGATATGAGCTTTGTGTCGAACGACCCGATGGCGCCGGTGATCCCGCTGACCGCAGAATCGTTCGGTGCATCTGTCATCGCCATCGATGTCGAATCGCTTGCATTTAACCTGACGTCGACGGACACTGCTCACGCAACGATGATGATCTCCAACGTCGGAACAGGACCATTGGATTTCGAAATCAACGAGGCCTTTGCTGAGCTCAGTTCACCTGACAGAGCGGCGGCAATTGCAAGAAGTCTCGAACAACAGCCGGCTTCTCCGGTGACCTCCAAAGATCAGCAGGACCCGACACCGGGCGAACCGATGGTGGAAGGGACCGGAGGACCGGATGCGTTCGGTTATATCTGGATCGACAGTGACGAACCGGGCGGACCGGGATTCGAGTGGGATGATATTTCATCGGTCGGTACACCACTGACAATGACTGATGATGACAACCAGGGACCGTTTTCACTCGGGTTTGATTTCAGCTTCTACGGCAACACATACAGCCAGATCCGCGTCGGTTCGAACGGGTTCGTGAGTTTCACATCGACGTCGACCACCTGGACGAACACCGCAATCCCGACGACAGCGGAACCGAACAATGCGATCTATCCGTTTTGGGATGATCTCAATCCGACTCTCGGAGGAACGATCCACTATTATGCTGATGCAGGAAATAACCGGTTCGTCATCCAATACACCGATATTCAGCACTATACCGGCGGAGGCGAGACTGGCACGTACTCGTTCCAGATCATTCTGACGCCAAACGGTGATATTCTGGTTCAGTACCTCTCCATGGTCGGTACCCTGAACAGCAATACCATTGGCATTGAGAATGCAGACGGCTCAATCGCCCTGCAGGTGGTCTTCAATGCTGCCTATGTCCATGATAATCTGGCCCTCTTGTTCACGCGTGACCTGATTCCGTGGATGTCAGCAGAACCGACCACAGGGACCATTGCTGCCGGTGACAGCATGGCGATCGACGTCCGGGTACACCCGGAAGGACTGGCGAGCGGTCACTACGAGGGTGCATTCGTGGTGTCAGGCAACGCAACGAACACTGTGACGGTTCCAGTGACACTCGATCTCGTCACGTCTGTTTCAGCCGAGGACCTCGTGCCGACCGTCTACGACCTCAGCCAGAACTATCCGAACCCGTTCAATCCGGAAACCAGGATCAAATACTCGCTCCCGGAACAGGCGACGGTCTCACTGAGGATCTACAACCTGCTCGGACAGGAGGTGATCTCCATGGCTTCCGGTATTCAGGAGGCTGGATACTACGAGCTGACATGGAACGGTCGCAATAACTCCGGCTCGACAGTCGGCACCGGGGTCTATTTCTACCGGTTCGAAGCGACCGGCGTATCAGGTAAGAAGTTTACCGACCTGAAGAAGATGGTGTTCCTGAAGTAAGCGGTATCAGGTCGGCAACAGAAAGGCCCCGTTCGCGCTTGCGGACGGGGCCTTTGTTTCTCCGGAACCGCACAAAAAAAAGCCCGCTCACAGGCGGGCTTTTCTGATTTGACGCTGTCTGAAGCTCTAGGAAATTTCGTTGAGCGATTCCCGGATGATCCCGATCGCTTCCGCAATCTCGCCGGCACTGACAGCAAGCGACGGCCGGAACCGGATTGAACGCTCACCGCTGGGAAGCAGAATCAACCCTTTCTCAAAACATTTCAGGCGGAATGGAGTCCTCTGTGAGACATCATTCATATCGAACGCTGCAAAGAGGCCTTTTCCGCGTTGAGCGGAGATCCGTTCCGGAAACTCCGCCGCCAGTTCGTCGAGCCGGGAAAGAAGCAGATCACCCATCGCTCGTGCGTTTTCCACAAGGTTGTCTTCCTCGATAACTTCGAGATATCGCTGTGACCTGACCATGTCCACGAGACTACCACCCCAGGTGGAGTTGATCCGGCTGGGGACCGTGAAGACATTCTCTTTCACTTCATCGATCCTCGACCCGCAGAGAAAACCGCATACCTGCATCTTTTTTCCGAACGCGATCATGTCGGGCCGGACGCCGCTGTGCTGATGTGCCCACATCTTCCCTGTAAGCCCGATCCCGGTCTGCACCTCGTCGAAGATCAGCATCGCCTCGTTCTCGTCCGCAAGCTTCCTCAGCTGCGTAAAGAACTCAGGTCTGAAATGATTATCCCCTCCCTCACCCTGGATCGGTTCAAGAATGATGGCCGCAATATCATCCTTGTGCTCCTGAAACGCCTTCTGCATCGCCGCGACGCTTTCCTTTTCCTCCCGGATCGTCACTGCCAGGTGTTCTTCGGTAAGAGGAAAACGGAGGACCGGATTCAGCACCCTCGGCCAGTTGAATTTCGGGAAAAGGGCGGTCTTGGCAGGCTGGGTGTTCGTCATCGACATGGTGTATCCGGATCTGCCGTGGAACGCCTGCCGGAAGTGAAGGATCTTCGTCCCTCGTTCCTCCTTGATACCGCGCTCAAAGTTCTTTTTGATCTTCCAGTCAAAAGCCGCCTTCAACGCGTTCTCAACCCCGAGGGCTCCCCCATCGATAAAGAATGCATGCTGAAGGTAGGGGGGCATCGCCACGCGGGCGAACGTCTCGAGAAACTCTGCCTGCTCTGCCGTATAGATATCGGAGTTCGACGGCTTGTTGACGGCAACATAAGCAAGCTTCTCCAGAAACTCTGGAGTCATGAGTTTCGGGTGGTTCAGTCCAATCGGGGAAGATGCCACGAAGGTGAAGAAATCAAGGTATCGTTTCCCTGATTTGGCGTCAACGATATACGATCCGCTGCTCTTTCGCAGATCGATCACGATATCCAGACCGTCGATCAACATATGCTTCCGGAGAGCCGGAATGGCTGCATGTGGATCGATCGCTCCCTTCTGCGTCCTGCTCTGTTCTGTCACTGTTCCCTGAACGGTCATACGGAGGTTCCTTTCTTTCTGATCTTGTGATGAATGAAGTAAGCCTCATCAATCTCAAATCAGAAGAACTCCTGATGTTCGTACCAGGCTACGCTGTAGAGATACGTCTGCTTCATGTTCAGTTCATCGGATAGTTGTCGATCTGCGCTCTCTGCAATCCGCCGCTGTAGTCGATGTACACCGTCTTCCATTCAGTGAAAAAGTCATACACGGTCCATCCACCCTCTCGGTGTCCGTTCCCCGTCTGCTTCACCCCACCGAAGGGAAGATGTGCCTCCGCTCCGATGGTCGGTGCATTGACATAGGTGATCCCGGCACGGATATCCCGGATCGCCCGGAACGCATTGTTGATGTCCGCCGTGTAGATCGAGGAGGAAAGGCCGTAGACCGTATCGTTGAGAATCCGTATCCCCTCGTCCAGGTCTTTTACCCTGATGACGGAGAGGACCGGTCCGAATATCTCTTCCTTTGCAATTCGGTGATCCGGTTGAACACCGGTGAAGATCGTGGGCTTGTAGAACCAGCCGTTCCTGAGATCACCTTCCACAGCCTGTTCGCCACCCGCAACAAGGGTCGCACCCTGCTCCGCGCCGACCTTGACGTACTGCATAACTGTTTCACGCTGACTCTCGTTCACGCAGGGGCCGACATCGATCCCTTCCTTCAGCCCGTCTCCCAACCGGAGCGCGTTCACACGCTTGACGAGCATGTCGACAAACGTGTCATGCACCCCTTCCTGAAGAAGAAGACGGCTGGTGGCGGTACAGCGCTGTCCTGTTGTTC
>JAOUDE010000009.1 GCA_029859455.1 Ignavibacteria bacterium
TCGCCTGTTTCTGGGTCATACTATTCATCCGGTCACGCAACAGCTGTCCGTCCACAAGCTGCATCGCTATAAACAGCTGGTCTTCGTGCTCCTCAATCGAATAGATCGTGCAGATGTTCGCATGGTCCAGTGTTGCCGCCGCCTTCGCCTCCTGGATGAACCGGGCTTTATCCGCCTCCGACGCCGAGAGATGGGCCGGAAGGAACTTCAGCGCCACATCCCGCTCGAGTTTTGTGTCATGGGCACGGTAAACGATGCCCATGCCCCCCTCGCCGAGCTTGTCGAGGATTTTGTAGTGGGATACCACGCTACCGATCATTGGAATTGAACCATTGAGTCATTGCACCATTTGGATCATTGGGTCATCTCGGTCAAATGATGAAATGACCAAATGATAAAATCACTAATTGTCTTCAAATATCCCTTTTTCCGCTATCAGTTTCTCGATCTCTTCCGGATTTACCGGAGTGAGCCCGGTCAGGACTTCTGCCCCGTCTTCGGTGATGACAATCGTATCTTCCAGTCGGAAATGGATCTTCTTTTCCTTGTCCTGAATGATCGGTTCCAGATTGAACACGACACCGGGGACCATGGCACGTCTCCTGTCCCCGACATCGTGGACCGCCATTCCGACAAGGTGTCCGGCATAGTGGGGCCAGAGGTCTCCGTAGCCGTGCTCTTCGTACACTTCCTTCCCTATGTTGAGCAGATCATCGTACGTCACACCTGGCCTCATGGCGGCAATCCCCTTCTCCCGGTACTCCAGAACACAGGCGTACATTTTCAACTGATCCTCCGTGAACTTCCCGTTCACAGGCCAGGTTCTGGTGATATCGGTGGTGTAATAGCCGACATCCGGCGCGTAATCCAGGAGAACAACATCACCCGATTCCATCGGGTGGTTGTTTGCATTGTAGTGCCAGTCAAGCGCCCGTTCGCCGGACGCGGCAATCGGAAAGAACGCAGGATTCTGCTGACCATAATACTGATAATAGAAATCACAGGCCGCCACCATCTGATACTCGTACAGGCCGGGACGGGTCACCTTCATCGCTTCATTAAAACCGAGTGCACCGATTCTGCCGCACTCGCGAAGCACAGCGATCTCTTTTTCATCCTTGATCCACCGCATCTCATGGAGGATGGGGGAAACGTCCTTCACGCGGATCGCGGGATACCGTGATTTAAGTAAACCCGCAAACTGGGTTTCCCTCGGGATTCTTCCATCCCAGGGATCATCAAGTCTCTTTCTCCTCAGTTTCGCGCTTCCGTCCGGACTCATCATTGCGATTTCTTCCGGACCGAGGTAAAGAAAGACATCACGGTCTCCTTCCAGCACCTGGTTGAGTATGTAGGTCATGTTCGACCGTGCTGACACCCTGTCCATCTTGTACAGCTCTGCTGCCTCTTTTCCCGGTTCGATGCGGGCCTCCTCTTTGATGTCGCCCGATGTCTTGTCCGGAATGATCAGTCTGGAGGTCTGATCCCGGCCATCCAGGATCAGGACGGCATCAGGCGCCTCGACCCCGGTCAGATAATAGAAGTTGTTGTCCTGCCGGAATCGGACAAACGCTTCCGGAAGTTCCGCCCCCAGAAAGATCGCGACCCCGTCGCCGATCGACTCCATGACGGCAGACCGACGTCCGGCAAAATCCTCCGGCGTGAAGTACCTCCACATGTCCCCTGCTGTACCGACCGGGGGGAGTACGACGGATATCGCAAGACAGAAAAGGATCAGCCTGGTGTACATATCACAAAAGCTCCTATTGTGTGTAATCTCGTTACTTTCTTGAGTCGAGAGATGCAAATAGGCGTTCCAGTTCCCCGAAGAAACCAACCACCACATTCACCTGGGTCGCTTCGACTCCGCGGGATTCGGGCATCCCTATCAGAAATCGCTCTCCATCCTTCGCTATGTCGAGCAGCTGGGCCGCATGGTCCGGCATATCGATAAGCTTCCGCGGGGGAGAAAACAGCACACCCGGCTCATAGGTAACATCGACCTTCATGAGAGCAGAGCCGGCGGTATAATAAATCACTCTGCTATCGCGTGACCAGATGGCCGCTGACGAAGCACCTCCCGTTGAAACCTGCCATTTCCCATCGATCCCCGGAAAGGGCACAACGTAGATCTCGTCCCTGCCGGATTCATCTGAAAGATATGCAAGCAGGCGGCCGTTTGGCGAAAGGGATGGACCGTCTTCAAATCCATCCGAGGAAACAAGAGGTTTCCACGCTGTCCCTCCCTCGATCGGTGACGTCTTCAGATCTCCATCGACCGCAGCCAGCAGGGTTTTTCCGTCCGGTGTAATGACCGGCCGAAAACCACCGCCGGAGACCGCTCTGTACACACCGGGCAGATTCGTTGCCGGGCCAACCCGCGTCACAGCACCGCTCCCATCCCACGATCTCCGGAACCAGGAAACCGACTGGCCCCGCTCCGACATGAAATAGACGTCATCCCCGGACGGACTCCATGCAGCAAAATCACTGTTCCCGCCGCCGAAGGTCAGTCGTGACAGCGACGAACGGACAAGGTCATAGATCCAGATATCGTCATTGGCAGCCCGGACGCTCATGACAATCTTGCTGCCGTCAGGAGAGATGGACGCATTGGCGTACGGCCCCGGTTTCATCACAGGCGTCACGGTCCCGCCGCGGTCAAACCAGGCCAATGTGTTGTTCGTGAGTGACAACGGACCCACCGGCGTGTAAATCATGATGCCGTTTTCCGAAACATCGAAATTCGCTGTCCCCGAGAACGGATTCATCATACCACCCTCGATGACCGGGAGGGGCGGACCAGTTGACATCGCGGTCTCAATATCAAACGCGACAGCGTACAATGTTTCCCCGCGCGAGAACATGATATGCCCTGACCGGAGATAACGCCCCCAGGATCCGCCCCGGACGATCTCTCTCCGTTCATGGGTCGTGAGGTGTTCCACGACAATGGTTGCTTCATCGAACGAAGAAATGTTGTTCCGTTTCACCGTAAAGAGCACCCAATCGCCTCCCGGGAGGACCTGGGGAAACCTGTGGCTGATCTCTCCGGATGCTGTGTCGAGAACGGTCACTGCAACCGGTGTACCCCCATCGGCGGACACACTGTGCACAACGCTGTTCACGTGGCCGAACGAAATGACGTTGTCGGGCCCCCAGAAACCGCCCCGTGCGACCCATGGAACATCGCAGACGTCATGGATCCCTCCTCCGAAAATCGAAACCTTCCTGAGTTTCCCGTCAGAAAAGAATCCGATCCACTTCCCGTCAAACGAAAAGAAGGGGTCACCGGCGCCGGAGGTTCCCGGAATCGGCGTCGCGTCGAACGCATCCATCGGGCGAAGGTATAACTGACTTTCACCCTCCGCACCAGCCAGGTACACCATGTTCCTCCCGTCAGGCGCGATTGCCAGAGTCGCCGCGCCGAGCAACAAGGCGCGGGAGACCGTAAGATCGATCGGAAAACGCATGACCTGCGGAACAGCGGCGGGACCGGAGCCATCCCGAAAGAGCAGGACTGCCAGAAGGACAACTGCGAGAAGAGCCGAGACGGCCGGCCAGAGATACCGCTGGACTCCCCGACTCTCCTTCTCCGCATGATCCGCCACGGCGCCGGCTGGTTTCCGGAATTGGCGCGCGGCGATTGTCCGCGTCGTTCTCTGGCGACTCGATTCCCGCTTGTACCGCTTCAGCTCTTTGGCAATTTCCGCGGCTGACTGGAATCTCTCAGAAGGCTCCTTCTCCAGGCACTCAAGCACGATCCTGTCCAGTTCCGGATTGATGTCCGATGTTGCAACCGACATCGGCGTCGCGTCCACGTTGACGATCTCATAGGCAATCGCTGTCTCATGGACACCCTTGAACGGGAGCTGGCCTGTCAGCATCTCGTACAGGAGCACCCCGAGCGAAAAAATATCGGACCGGTGATCAGCATCCTGTCCCTGAATCTGTTCGGGCGACATATATCCGGCAGTCCCGACGGTGCTCCCTTCCTTCGTCAGGCGGGAGACACCCTTCAGCTTCGCCAGCCCGAAGTCCATGATCTGGACAATGCCGTCCTTTCGGACCATGATATTTTCCGGCTTGATATCCCGGTGGACGATCCCCTTCTCGTGGGCGGCGGCAAGACCTTCTGCAACCTGAATCCCGAACTCGAGCGCATGCCTCCCGGAGAGGTTGCTCATCCTGTCGCGCAGCAGCTGGCCATCGATAAACTGCATTGCGATGAAGAGCTGCTTGTCGTGCTCGTCGATCGCGTGGATCGTGCAGATATTGGGGTGATCGAGTGTCGCGGCAGCCTTTGCTTCCTGGATAAAGCGGGCCTTGTCCTCTTCGGAAGCTGACAAATGCGCCGGCAGAAACTTCAGGGCAACGTCACGGTCGAGTTTGGTATCATGGGCTTTGTACACCACACCCATTCCTCCCTCACCGAGCTTTTCGAGGATGTTGTAATGTGAAATCGTTTGGCCGATCATAGGAATTGAATCATTGGATCATTGCACCATTGGATCATTGCACCATCGGATCATTGCACCATCGGATTATTGAACCATTGGATCATTGAGATGGGCAACAGTGTGCTAGTTGGTCTCAAGAAGCTGCTGCCAGTTCACGACAAGGGACATAGGCCCGAAATCCTGGACTTCGAGGCTACGGGTTATGACGAATGTCTTCCCATCCGGAGTGATGTCGTAATCGTCTGCGAAGGCGGGAACGCGAAACAAAGGTTTGGAGCTAATCACATCACCGCGTTCACCGGAGAACCTGAGACTCTTTGCCATCAGCATGCGGTCATAATTGATATAAAAGAGCTCATTCCCATCAGGACCCCACCTTGGTTCAAACGCCCCATCGGATGAGATTTTCCACGGGTCGGATTCCAGATGATCGACTTTCAGAAGATAGACCTCATCCTGGCCGCTTTCATCGGAGGTGTACACCACCCAGCGCCCGTCTGGCGAGAACTCCCCTGCCTGCTCGTCAAACGGAGTCGCAGCTACCGGAACCGGATCGGCCTCGGGGGCGTCGACCTTCAGCAGAAAGAGATCTCCCCTGGTTGCGGCCTGTCCGCGCAGCTCAACCAGCATCAGGGATCCATCCGGAGAGATACTGGTGGGACGACCATCTCCGTCCACATCGTAAAACAACTGGCCTGCTCCGCTGTGGCCGGTCGACTGGACGTAGATCGCCCTTCTGTTTGCAGGACCGGAGCTGAAGAACACACGGTTTCCGTCGTGCGACCAGACCGGAAAGAAGTCTCCGGTTGTCCGGGTCGTCAACCGTCTTCGTCCCCCTGTCCGGAGGTCATAGATCCAGATATTGCTCTGGCGGGAGCGGGTGTCATAGAGATATAGGGCCAGCTGCCTGCCGTCACGTGAAAACCGCGGCTGGCTCTGCTCGTTTGGATCGTCAATCGTCCTGACAGTTTTTCCGGAACGGTCCAGAAAGATCGGGCGTGCCCCGGCGATCGCAGTCCCGGTCTGATAGAGCAACAACCCGTTGTCAGAAACCGAGTAGACCGCCTCATTGTATGAAATGTCTGTGAGAAGACCTTCCTGAATGATGACCGGATCCCCTTCGAGCCGAAGAGTCCCCGGATCAAAGCGCTGGGCAAGCAGAGCCGACTGGCGGGCGAACAACAGATAACCGGAGGCATATGATGGATTGAACGTGGATTGCACAAGGCGCTCGCGGACAGAACCGTCCAGAGAAACGATATAGACCGCATCTCCCTCTGCAGTACCGCTCCGAGAAACCGCCCGAGAAAGAAAGAGGACATGCCGGCCATCCGGGAGAAAATGAGGCCAGCGGTGCGATCCCTCGTTGAGTGTCGAGTCCCGCACGGTGAGGGGAACCGGCTCACTCTTGCCATCGGCATTGACTATGAAGAGGCCCGACTGGTAGTCGGGCGAGTACACTATGATATCATCCTGGTTCCACGTTCCGCCCCGGTTGTTCGGCACCCTGGTGATCGTTGCAGGAGATCCGCCCACCAGGTCGATCTTCTTCATCGCAGCCCCCTGAAAGAAACCGAGTCTCTTTCCGTCGGGAGCCCAGAATGGCGCAGTCCCAAACTCAGTTCCCGGCAATGGGCGGGCCTCAGTGCCGTCCACCGGGCGGACAAAGATCCTTGGAACTCCATCGGGCATGATCCCGGTGAACGCGATCGCACCCCCGTCCGGCGAGAGCACCGGCGGGCCCATCCCTGCTCCGTAGGAATGGACATACAGGCTCTCGGGAAGAACAATAGAAGACCTGATAAGAGACTCCGATCCGTCGCTTCCGGAAGGCCGCGTGAAAAACAGGATGCCGAGTCCGACAAGAAGAATTCCAGCTATCCCCCATGCAATGAGTTCCCGACTTCGGCTGATTGCCGGGACCGGACCGGCTTCGCGCCGCCGTGTCGCGCTTTCTCTGTAAACAGGTCTCGCAGCCGTGATCCTGCTCGCTCTCTGCCGGCTCGATTCCCGCCTGTATCGCTTCAGGTCGATCGCCACCTGTTTCGCCGCCTGAGTCCTCTCGTTCGGGTCCTTCTCGAGACACTCCAGTATGATCGCATCGAGTCCCGGATCGATCTCCGGTTTCACCGCCGCCATCGGCGGTGCATCCACGTTCACAATCTCGTACGCAATCGCCGTCTCATGCACTCCCTTGAACGGCAACTGGCCTGTAATCATCTCGTACAGGAGGACACCCAGTGAGAAAATATCCGACCGGTGGTCCGCATCCTGACCCTGGACCTGCTCCGGTGACATGTAGCCCGCTGTGCCGACCGTGCTTCCCTCTTTCGTAAGACGGGAGACGCCCTTCAGCTTCGCCAGTCCGAAGTCCATGATCTGCGCGACCCCGTCCTTGCGGATCATGATATTCTCCGGCTTGATATCCCGGTGCACGACCCCCTTCTCATGAGCTGCCGCAAGTCCCTCTGCTACCTGGATCCCGGTCTCGATCGCCTGCTTCTGCGTCATTCCGCTCATCCGGTCACGCAGCAACTGGCCCTCGACGAGTTGCATCACGATGAACAGCTGCGAATCATGTTCCTCGATCGAATAAATCGTGCAGATGTTTGCATGGTCCAGCGTCCCTGCCGCCTTCGCTTCCTGGATGAAACGAGCCTTGTCCGCCTCTGAGGCCGAGAGATGGGCCGGAAGGAACTTCAGCGCGACGTCGCGCTCCAGCTTCGTGTCGTGGGCACGGTAGACGATGCCCATGCCGCCTTCGCCAAGCTTGTCCGTAATATTGTAGTGCGATATTGTTTTACCGATCATCGACGCCTCCGCCAAAAACATGGCGCCTGCCCGCCTCGCAGATCGGAGAAGGTCAGGCGGGGATCATCATTATTCCATCTGCTCTCCCGACACAGTCGGGATCGAAGGGAATTCTGGGACTTGCCGCCCTCACCCGGTTTGTCCAGAATTTTGTAGTCGAAAACTTCGCTACCGATCAAGGGATTTCGTCATTTTGTCATTTAGCAAATCAAGGGATCACAAACGGAAAAGCTGCGACATCAAAGTATGTGCGCGGAAACGTGAAGGATCTGTAAGTCGGAATATCAATCCGACCTACACCAGATCACACGCCTCCGCCGGCATCCAGTGCGCGTCCTTCCCTTCCCACTTCACATTACAGCCGATCGGATTCGTGAGGGGAACACTCACCGGTTTTCCGGCAAGATGTTCATCGAGCGCGCGTTCAAGATCATTCACTGTGATGCGCGATGCATCCCGAGGGCTGTCGACCCCCCGCCCGGTGTAGACGGGGCGCCGGTTTCTGTCAAAGATAAAGAAATGCGGCGTCCGAAGTGCACCGAACGACCGCGCAATCTTCTGCGATTCGTCATACAGATATTCCCACGGAAACTGCTTCTCGTTCATCCGGGCAACCATATGCTCAAAACCGTCTTCCGGGTATGTATGTTTGCTGTTCGAATTAATGGCAACAAACCGGACTCCCTGCGATGCATACTTCTCCGCCGTCCTGCGCGTCACTTCGTCAGATCCGATGACGTAGGGACAGTGATTGCAGGTAAAAAAAATAACGAGAGCCCGGGCATCGGAGAAGTCAAAGAGCCGGTACTTCCTGCCGTTGGTTGCCGGAAGGCGAAAATCGGGCGCCCGTTCACCGGGTTTCAGGGTAAAGGCCAATGTGTTATCCCTTTCTCAAGAGTCGGTCCATTTGATGCAGTGCCTATCAAGGGTCAGAGGCCCATCTTCTTCACGAGGTCAGGAAAACGGGGAGTGTTCAATCTCCCGATCCCTGATTCGGCGATTTAACAGGTTCATTCTGTTCCTTTTCAAGAAGTTCACCCAGGAGCTTGAGGTTCTCCTGCGATCTTGCTCCGCGTGAGATGAGGAGTCTGCAGACCGGCCTCATCATCCAGTCCGGCAGACGTGAATCCGACCGCGCCCTCCAAATGAGGCGGGTGCCGGAGTCAGCCGGAACCAGTTCTGACGTGGCGATGAAGCTGATCGGCCCCCTGCCGAGGCGCACCGTAAAATATGAAAAGGGGTGCCAGTCGAGGATCGTCTCGACGAACCCGCTTTTGATGCAATGATTCGCCGCTCCCTGACCCAGCCGGCCTCCCGGTCTGGTCAGAGCCTGCCAATCGCTCGTGATCATCCATTGCAGCCGTCTGACCGGGTCGTTCAGCCAGTCCCAGAGAACCGCAGGAGTGACAGGATACTCTTTTACGATCTCAACGTGCGCACGGGCCTCTTCGACAACCACCTTGCGTGCCTCCATGTATGCGTTGAGGCGGTCCTCAAGGTTGAAACTGAATGTTCTGATCTTCCCCAGGTGCTCATATTCTTCCGTTGCTTCGTGCAACTGGTCGGGGCGGACGCCGAGTTCGTTCAGACACTCCTTTGTAAAGAGAGCGTACCCGCGCCAACCTGTGCTGGAGGTAATCCCGTTCTTGGACAACCGATGAACAGTATTCACGCTCGTTCCGAGCGGCTTCAGCCGACCGGTCACCTTCTGCAGAGCAAAGTCCCCATAGT
Source organism: Ignavibacteria bacterium (assembly GCA_029859455.1). Classification (GTDB taxonomy): domain Bacteria; phylum Bacteroidota; class Ignavibacteria; order UBA10030; family UBA6906; genus JAOUDE01. The sequence goes on from JAOUDE010000009.1 coordinate 9,003, forward strand.
GCGCAATGAACTTGAGATCGAGCGATGAACTCTGTTCACATGCGCGGCATTCGCATTTCGCCATCCGGTCCGACGACAGTTGCCGGTTCCGGAATTTTACATACGTTGATTCAATGATCTCGAGAAGCAATTCTCCGCGTCGGAGATCTTCTTTCGGCACGAACGCGAATACTGCGTCTCCCTCTATCTCCGCCACCTTCAGGCTTGTCCCGAAGCTGCCGACGATCAGACGAAAAATATCGCTCAGGATCGATTTCGCATGCAGAAGTTCTGTCTCAGCGACAAACGATGTGAACCCTGAAATGTCAGCCAGGACGAGATACCCTCTGGTAATTCCGGAACTCATTGACGTTTCTCCTGCAGGCAAAACATCGACGTCACCGTTCCCCTGCCTCGATGACCAGTTTCTTTCTCAGAACCTCATGCTCTCCTCTTGCACGCTCGAGCAGTTCGAGGATTCCCGGATCCTCCTTCACGGAGTCAAGGAACGAGTCGCCGGCCATTGAGGGATAACTGACGTAACCCAGGTCGATCGACTTCTGCAGTGCCCGCCGGCAATCATCCGTCTTTCCGAGCAAGCCGTACACGCGGGCGATTTCGTACAGGATCTCCCCATCGGACGGGTTCTCCAGCTCCCTCTTCAACGTGAATTCCGCCGATTTCGTGTGGTCTCCGTCCAGATACGCAAGAAGGGAGGCGGCAAAATACAACTCTCCGACCTCCTCTTTCATCGCCACCACCTGCCCGAAGTATGCCCGGGCCAGAACGGTATCATCTCTTCGCAAAGCGACTTCGCCAAGGTAGTTCAATGTGAACGGACTCTCCCGATCCAGCGCCGCCGACTCGGCCTCTTCATATTGACGGAGAAACATCAGTGTGATGATACCGGACCTGAACCGGGGATTTCCAGGATCAATGGCGAGTGCCTTCCGAAGTTCCGTCGCGGCTTCTTCCAGAAAACCAATATAGCGATAATGATAACTGAGTGAAAAATGAATCCAGGGATCATTCGGATTCACATTCACCGCACGGACCAGGAGGTCGTGGGCTTCCTCGTGACGGCCGACATCAGTATAGATGAGGGCCAGATACGCGAGGGCAGGAAGGAGATCGTTCCGCAACGATATCGCCCGAAGAAGCGCTTTCTCCGCTTTTTCAAAGGCTCTGGTCGTCCCCTGTCCGACCTGGGACATCTGGTTGTATCTGATCCCGAGTTCAACATACGCCGGCGCATAGTTCGGATCGATGTCGATCGATTTCTCGAGCATCGAAATCGCCATCTTCCCCCCCTCGACCGTGTGAGGGTACGAGAGTGCGCGCAGGTAAAACTCATACGCGGCCGGATCCTTCGGAGTTTCCGGCTTCATCCTCTGCCGCTCCTCCTCCGAGAACTGGATATGCAAACCCTCGACAACTTTGCTGGTCACAATATCCTGCAGTTCGAAGGCGTTCCTGTATCGGACCTCGATCGCCTCCCTCCAGAGAATCCGGTCTGTTTCAAGATCGATCAGTTCGATCGTGAGTCTGATATCCTCCGCCTCCTTCAGGTAACTTCCGGTCAGGATGTATCGGACATTCAATTCGGTACCGGCCTTCCTGGTATCGACAACCTCACCCTGAAACTTCCGGACGGAACTGGAAGGCCTCACAAGGATGCTCCGCGAGTAAGACATCGAACCGATAATCTGATCAGCCAGCGCAAATCCAAGAAAGTTCGTCCTCGGATCATCCATCATATTGACAAACGGAAGAACTGCCAGCTTCTGAACGACCGGCGTGTCGATGTGTGAACGGGGAGCGGCAGCCGTTTTGCCGGTCTCAAGGGCCTCGATGATCTCCTCCATTGTACTCATCCTCCCTGAGGGCTCCTTCACCAGCGACCTCCTGACAATCTGATGGAGTGCTCCCTCCCTATCCGACCCGCTGAACAGCTTCGGTTCCTGGTTCAGGATAGAGTAGATAATGACCTGATCATAGTCTCCTTTGAACGGCAGCTCGCCTGTCAGCATCTCATACAGGACGACTCCAAAGGACCAGATATCGGACCGATGATCCAGATCCTCCCCGCGGGCCTGCTCAGGAGACATATATGCGATGGTTCCGATCGTCGTTCCAGGACTCGTCACGTCCGATCCGTGCCCCATTTTCGCAAGTCCGAAATCCATGATCTTCACCTGCCCTTCTTCGGTGATCATGATGTTGGAGGACTTGATATCCCGATGCACGATTCCTTTCCTGTGTGCGACGGCCAGCCCATGAGCGATCTGCGTCGCGATGTTCTGAACCTCGTCATACGGGATCGGCCCGCGGTCGATTTTCGCCCTGAGTTCCTCTCCTTCGATATACTCCATGACAATAAAGGTTTCATCATTCGACTCTTCAATGGCGTGGATCGTCGCGATACAGCGATGGTTGAGAGAAGCCGCCGCCTTCGCCTCGATGATCAGCCTCCCACGGTCATCGCTCCGGCCTGCAGCATCACGAGGTAGAGATTTGATCGCTACCCTGCGGTCAAGCCTGGTGTCCTCGGCAAGATAGACGACACCCATCCCGCCCCGTCCGACCTCTTTGAGAATACGATACTGAGAAACCATCTGTCCAATCATGTCAACATACTCTCATCTTCATGAGGCGGTTGTTCGCCATTCCACCCCTCACTCTAAGCGGGGGCGGGCTTCGCCGATCTTTTCCAGGATCCTGTAGTGGGAAAGAGCCTGACCGATCATGGGAATTCAATCGTTGAATCAATGATTCAAATGAAGAATTGATAAATTGCTTCTTCTACCAAACTCTTCCGAGCGTCCAGGTAAACCCCGCCTGGAACCCCCATTTCTCTGCATCGCCGGAGATCTTCGCATTTGCCGCGACGTCAAAAACGATCTGTGGAGTCATCCCATATGAAACACCGGCGTCGATACCGGTTGAGCTGGATGAAGATGACTCGATGCCGAAGAGTTCCACAAAGAAACCGATATCGCCCTCAAGCTTCGGTGAGAGTGCGACGGCATAGAGAAAGCTCCCGAGGTAGGAACCGCTCCTGTTGGAAAAGAAAGCGCCCGCCGTCGCATCGATGGCAACGGGCAATGACCGGAGACTGAGGACCGGATACGCCGTATAGAGCGGACCTGTGCCGTTCGGCCAATCGATCCTTCCCACGGCGGCGAGAGCTCCCCATTCTCCTGAAACAGCCTGCCACTTTGCCTGCACGCCGGGGGCTCCGAGGTCGGTTCCGCCGGAGGATGAATAATTGAGAATCCCGGTCATCGCTGCCGCTACCTCGATGTCCGCGGTGACCCCAAGTTTCAGGAGGGTCGGAATACTCCAGGCCCTGTCGAGGAAGAGACCGCCTATTTCAATCTCTGCATATCGTTCCGCTGTCAGGTATGCATTGTCAGAGACTGATGGACGGGTGGGGTTTGCCGCTGCCTCATCGTTGCCGTAACCTGAATGCACACCAGCCAGGAACATCAGGTTCACCAGCACCGGGATCCGCCATCTGCAATGCTTGAATGTCATTCGTTTTTCTTTGTGATGAAATCCTCGATCAGAACGACGTCTGACCTGATATTGCTCCGGGCACACGCAATATCACCATTGGGTGCAACACCAAAGTCAGAAACCCAATCCTCCCCGAACATGGTAATCTGTCGTGCCGGGCCACCATCGACCGGGAGGCCCCACACATTTGCTGCCCCCTGATGCTCTCCGATGAACAGGATTTCCTTCCCATCACGAGACCAGAGGAGACGCCGTGACTCCGCAATCGACGGTCTTTCCAGAATTGTGATCGGTTCTCCTCCCTCGATCGGGATGATCGCTACCTGATACGATCTCTCAGGGCCGGTGCTGTACAAGCATGCGATCCGGGTACCATCTGGTGATATCGCCGGTGAGCGCGCGGGGGTTTGGGTAAGCTGAACCGGATCGCCGCCGTCCATCGGGCTCTTCCATATGGCTGCAAACCCCGTTGCGAATCCATAGTAAACGACCGATTTCCCGTCAGGTGTTACTTCTGCAAAGTAGTTCTCGGTATGAGTAATCTGCCGTTTTCCTGATCCGTCCGACTGCATCCTCCAGATGTTGGCCGTTCCTGAAGATTCTGAAGTGTAAACGAGGGAGCCGTCCGGCGCAAAGTTCGGGAAGAAGTCGTTGCCGGGATCTGTCGTGAGCCGGAGCCGTTCTCCGCTCTCAAGATCGAGAAGCCAGATATCAGTGTTTGCAGAAACATGCGCGACGTAAGCGATGCTCTTCCCATCCGGCGACCAGGCAACCCCTCCGTTCCCTTCCATGACACCGCCAGGCAGTTTTCGAGCCTCTTCAGGCCTGGACCGGGGGGCGATCCATAAGCTTGAGGTTGCTTCCGACCGGAGGGTAACCAGTGTCCTGTCGTCTGATGTCAGGCCGAGGCTCACGGTTCCGTAGGAGTTCAGATCGTTCGTCAGCCGCGTAACCTCATTGCCTTCAACCGGAGCATACCAGAGCTGATAACCGTCACTCGAACGCTCCTGAGCGGAGAACACGACCCCTTCGCCACTATGCAACCAGACCACCCTGCCGATCTGATGGAACCGTTTGTCCGTCATCACCTCGCTGGTCCCGTCAGCCACAGAGTACTTCATCAGATTTGAGTGAAAGCCGCCCGCAGTGGTGGCCACCCCCGCCGCGATGAACCTGCCGTCAGGTGACCATCCCGGCCCCTGATCATCCGCCAGGAAGAACTCCTGATCGTACCGGGAGACAAGCTTTCGTTCTTCCGTTCCGTCAATCCGTGCTATCACCAGTGCCTCTTCTGCTTTCTCACTGATCGGGCGGACGAAACAGTACCACTCACCATCAGGGGAAAGAGAGACCGGTGAGAACACATCGGTGGTCGCTGTTGCAGCCGGCTGTCCGCCGAGGATCGGTACCCGGGTGACGATTCCTCTAGGAAAGCGTTCGTCCATATAGACATAATACACATGGTTGGCGTCGTCCGAAAACGTCGTTCCAATGTAGCGCCGGTCAGCGGGCGGGACGATTTCGACACTGCTCATCGTCGCGATCTGCCTCATGACCAGACTTGTCTTTCCTCTGTTGCCCTGGGTATGGACGACGTACCGGCCATCAGGGGAGATATCAGCAAAACCGGTCGTCCCTACACTCGTTATCTGTTTCATCCGCATCGATCCAAACCGGGGACTATCCGTCTCCCCTTTCCTCAGACCGAACCAGAGAATGGCGAGTCCGCCCAGGACAGCGAGCATTCCGAAGAGAAGGGACTTGCGCTGGGCGATGAGCGAGCCGATCCCTCCGGCACGAGATTTCCTCTCAGGTTCAGCCTGTGTCGATGCCGGAATCGTACCTGACCGCCTGATTCTTGTGGAATCGCGCCGCGCTCTGCGAAGATCGATAATCAGATCCGCCGCTGACTGGTACCGGTCAGCCGGCTCCTTTTCGAGGGTCCGGCTGAGGATATGTCCGATTTCCGGTGAGAGGTCCGGAAGGTACGTTGCCGCATCTGCCGGCTCCTCGTTCAAAATCGAATACATCAGTGCGGCGTCATGCTCTCCCCGGAACGGGAGGTGCCCTGTCAGCATCTCGAACAGGACGACGCCGAATGAAAAGATGTCAGATCGCGGATCGGCATCTTCCCCCTGCACGGATTCAGGCGACATATACGCCAGTGTACCGACGGTACTGGTTGTTTTTGTGAGGCGCACCGTCCCTTTCAGCTTCGCCAGACCGAAATCCATCACCTTCGCCTGGTTCCGTGCGTTCACCATGATATTCTCCGCCTTGATATCACGGTGAATGATCCCCTTGGCATGTGCTTCCTGCAAGGCCTCTGCGATCTGAATCGCGTAGTCAATCGCATCGTCTGCAGATCTCACAGGCAGTTTTTCCCTCATCGTCACCCCTTCCACCAGTTCCATCTCGATGAATTCCCTGCCGTCAGCCTCATCGATCCGGTAGATCGTGCAGATGTTCGGATGATTCAGCGCTGCGGCGGCCTGTGCTTCCTGCATGAACCGGGCACGTTCGTCATCGGCGTCCCTGGCATGTGCCGGCAGAAACTTCAACGCGACGAGCCTGTTGAGTTTCGTGTCCTCGGCTTTGTAGACCACCCCCATGCCTCCGCGGCCGAGTTCTTCAATAATCTTGTAGTGAGAAATAGTCTGACCGATCATGACGACCTATCTGATTCAAGAAGGGCCTGGAACCGCGGGTTCTCCCTCAGCGCATCCCATGTCGGATCGATGCGAAGGAGCTGCTCTGAAAGCTCGCACGGTATTGAGAGCAATCGTTCCAACATGTCGATAGCCTTTTCATCTTCCCCAACCATTGTATATACTGTTGCCAGATCGATCAGGCGATAGCTGCCGCGCCAGGCCTCTGTCTCGACGGGCAGCAACGACACACCCCTTTGTGCCTCACGTATCGCATCATCCTTTCGTCCAAGTCCCGCGTAAATAACGCCGAGTGTGCTGTGAAAGCGTCCATCATCAGGATTCTCGATTGCCAGACCCTCGATTTCCTCCATCGCTTCCGCGAACATCTTCACGGCCTTATCCTCATCTCCGATTGCCCTCTCTACCAATGCAGCTTCAAGGGATGGCGTCCTGAACCTGAATTGGTTGTCCATGTTACCAAAGGCCTTGAATTTTTCGATCGCAGCTGAAACTGCTTCATAGTCTCTTTCGTAGAAGGCGATCTGCACGTTGCTTAACTCACGGAACCGATCAGTCCCGAGGGCGCCGGTCATTACCTCATCCATCACTTCCCTTGCACGTTCCGTGTCCCCCGTCCATAGCAGAATGTTTTGAACCTTATTCCATCTGGCAATGTCGCTATCAGGAGAGAGTAGCAGAGTGCGATCATATGCCGTGTCAGCTGCGGCGTATTCTCTGTTCAACGTCAGCGACTCTCCCAACTGGCGGACCATTGAGGCTGAACGGGGATCGAGCAAAATCGCTTTCCGGAACGCCTTTATTGCCCCCCCTATATCTCCCTGCCTCCTGCGAATTGCAGCAATTCCGTAGATGGCATCAGGATTGTTGGGCCAGTACTGAAGGGCCAGATCAAACTGCTTCAGCGCATTCTCATAGTCGAGCTGGCCGTGATAGAAATACCACCCCTTGGCCGCGTATGCGTCGGAGAGACGCGGGTCCAGCGCAATCGCACGATCTGCTGCCTCCTTCGCCTTTTTCACCCGCTCCGGTGTACGATCGTAATAGAACCAGTAATAGGTGGAATGCGAACGTGAGAGCCTGGCATAGGCGGCGGCAAACCCCGGATCGGCCTCGATCGCGCGCTCAAACATCAGAATCCCCGATCGAAAATCCTCCTGTTTAAAGCCACGGTCAAAATACTCGAGACCCTTCAGGTAATAGTCATATGCTTCAGGATTGTCGGTCAACTTCTGCCCCAACCCTTCCCTCTCCATTTGGAGGAGCTCCACATCCAGAGCCCTTGCTACCTCGGATGCAACGTCCGCTTGAATAGTGAATGCGTCTGAAAACGCCGCCTCAAATGGCTGAGACCATGTCTGATGCATTGTCCTGACATCCACAAGCTCAGGGTAGACCCTGACGCGTTGATCATCTCCCCCGGACCAACGTACGGTTCCCATCAGGATATAGTCGACGCCCAGCTCTTCACCAACCTCGTCGAGGGACTTCGTCGTCTTCTTGTACTGGCGCGCACTCGAGCGCGCCACAACCCCGAGACCGGAGAGCTGCGACAGGCGACTCGTGATTTCATCGGTAATGCCATCAGCGAAGTACTCTTTTTCGGGGTCTCCGAGGTTCTCGAACGGGAGAACGGCCAGTGTCCTCGGACCTACGGACTGGTCCCCGGGATCCCACGGTACAATGAAGAACAACACCAATAGTACAACGAGCCCGGAACCGGCAATCGCAATTGTCTTCAGGTTGCCGGACTTCCGCCGACCTCCACCTGCCGACGAAATGTGACCGGTCCGGGTACCCGCTATCGAGACACTTGTCGAGTCCCTCTTTACCCGTCGGAGGTCAACGACCATCTCACCAACCGACTGGTAGCGGTCATCCGGATTCTTCTCCAAGGCCCTGCTGACGATATGCAGAATCTCGGGTGATACCTCTGGAAGGTAATTCTGGATCGGCTCCGGTTCCTCGTTCACGATCGAGTAGACCATTGCCGCTTCATGCTCTCCGCGGAACGGTGTCCGGCCCGCGAGGAGCTCGTACAGGACCACGCCAAAGGAAAAGATGTCGGACCGGACGTCGGCTTCGGCCCCCTGAACCTGCTCGGGCGCCATGTACGAAAGGGTCCCGACTGTTGAGCTCGTCTTCGTCAGTTTCAATGACCCCTTGAGCTTCGCGAGACCGAAGTCCATTACTTTGATCTGATCCCGCTGATTGACCATGATGTTTTCTGCTTTGACATCACGATGGATGATGTTCTTCGAATGCGCTTCCCCTAACGCTTCACCGATCTGGATCGCATAGTTGATCGCATCCTCAGCGGTGATCTTCTCCTGATCTATTCTTTCTCTGAGCGTCGTCCCTTCGACCAGCTCCATGTCAATGAACCGTTGGCCGTCATGGGTTCCGATGCTGTGAATACTGCAGACGTTCGGATGGTTCAGAGCGGAGGCCGACTTCGCCTCCTGGATGAACCGCGCCTGTTCCTCCTCGGTCCCCTTCACATGCGGCGGAAGGAACTTGAGGGCGACCTCCCGGTCAAGGTCGGTGTCGAGCGCCCTGTAGACAACGCCCATGCCACCTTCGCCAAGCTTCTCGAGGATCTTGTAGTGCGAAATGGCCTGGCCGATCATTGGGTTGCCCATTTTTCATGTGGCAGAGCGTGCGACAGTCCAACCCGTTCGAGCACCGCCGTGAACCGCGGTTCGTTTCTCAACGGATCCCAGTGAGGATGAACACCGATCAGAAACATCGTGGGTGAACGATCCGCCGCTCCCTGTTCGAGCCATTTCAACGCTTCATTGCGATTGCCGAGTCCGAGATGGACAATGGCGAAATAGAAGGGAGAGATGTACCGGACTCGCGCCGATTGGGTGAGTGCCCCAAGGATCTCCCGGGCTTCCCCCTCTCTGCCTGTGACAGCATAGGCATAGCTCAGGTAGGCCTGAATCATCGGATGGTCGTAAAGGTCTTTCGCCGCCTCTATTTGTTTCACCATGTCATCCTTCAGTCCCATCGCCCCAAGGCACTGACCATAGTAGAGCCTGGCCCAGGGAAAGTCCGGTGTAAGTTCAATCGTCCGTTCAAATTCAGCTTTCGCAGTCACAAAGTCCCTTGCGAGAAGGTAGTTGAGTCCGACATACGTGCTGATAATCGGGGCGAGAGGGTCAAGCTCCCGCCCCCGCTTTGCGATGGCAATCGCCTCGTCATGGCGGCCTACGGCCCCGAGGTATTCTCCGTACCACTGATACGCGGTCGCATAGGAAGAGTCCTTCTGAATCGCCTGCCGGAACTCGGCATCGGCCCTCTCCCAGTCCCATCCAAAATGAATCTCGATATCCCCGAGGGACGCGTGTGCCTCTGCGAGGGACGGGTCGATTTCGAGCGCCCGTTCTGCCGCCGCACGGGCAGCGGGAAACGCGTCGGACGGAGGAACAGTATTGTAGCCTCCGAGTATGATATAGGCATCGGCAAGACCCGCGTACGCGACCGCGAACCCGGGATCGGTTTCAACCGCCTGATTGAAATACTGGATCGACTTCCTGGTTCCGTCTTCCGTCCGTTTGTTCCAGTAATATCTTCCCTTGAGATACAGCTGGTATGCCTCGCTGTTCCGGGTCGCCACGCGCAACACCTGCTCCGCCTCCTGATCGCCGAACCGGACCCGGAGATTCTGTGAAATCTCACGGCTGATCTCCTCCTGCAGCGAGAGGATATCAGTCGCCGGCC
>JAOUDE010000237.1 GCA_029859455.1 Ignavibacteria bacterium
AGGAGCCCAGATCATTTTCGTTCCCTTCTGTACGGATGAAAGAAACGGATACCTCCGTGTTCGGTACTGTGCACAGGCGCGCTGTATTGAGAACCACGTCTATGTGGCGATTGCCGGAACGGTCGGAAATCTCCCCTCCGTTCACAATATGGACATCCAGTATGCACAGTCAGGCATCTTCACTCCTGCTGATTTTCAGTTCGCACGAGACGCGGTGGCCGCCGAATGTTCACCCAATATCGAAACGGTGATTGTGGATGATGTCGACCTCGAACTCCTCAGGCGGCAGAAAAAAAGTGGGAGTGTACTGAACTGGACCGACAGAAGAACGGATCTCTATGAAATCCGCTCGAAGGAAAAGGAAGCTCCCACAAAACCAAAACGAAAACGTCGCAAAGCAAAATGAATCTAACTGACCAGCTCCTCAATAACCCTCTTTCCGACTGGGTGATCGCTCTCGGTCTGACGATTTTTACGTACGTCTTTCTCAGGATCGCACGACGGCTGATTAACCGTAAGCTTGCGAAGCTGGCGGCAAAAACGGACACACGCATCGATGATCTCGTCAGCGATGTGCTTGCCGGGACGCGGTCGTTCTTCCTGATCGCTGTCTCTGCAAAGGTCGGTTCTCTCGTCCTCGACCTTCCGGTTTCTGCAACCCAGATCATCGGGCATATCGTCGTCCTCGCTGTGTTCATTCAGACGGGGATCTGGGTCGCCCGCGGAGTATCGTTCATTCTCACTCGCTCCATGCGCGAGGGAACGGGGGGCGATCCCGCCAGCGTGACAATGCTGACGCCGATGCTGTTTATCACCCGTCTTGTGGTGTGGGCAGTGATCCTGCTGCTCGCACTCGACAACGTCGGGGTGGATGTCACAGCTCTCATTACGGGACTCGGCATCGGCGGTATCGCCGTGGCGCTCGCCCTCCAGACGATTTTGGGTGATCTGTTCGCCTCGCTCGCGATTGTCCTCGACAAACCGTTTGTGATCGGGGATTTCATTACGGTCGCCGACTTCTCCGGAACGATCGAACATGTGGGATTGAAAACAACGAGGGTGAGAAGCCTGACCGGCGAACAAATCGTCATCGGGAACTCAGACCTTCTGAACAGCCGGATCCGGAATTTCAAGAGGATGGAGGAGCGCCGCGCATTGTTTGTGGTGGGAGTGACGTATCAGACTCCTTACGAGAAACTTCGCCGGATTCCGGAGATGATCAAGGAGATCATCGTCAAAGATCCCGTGGCCAGGTTTGACCGGTGCCACTTCAAGGAGTTTGCAGCTTCCTCGCTGAACTTCGAGACAGTCTACTTCGTTCTTGCACCGGACTACATTTCGTACATGGAGCGGCAGCAGGCAATCAATCTTGAAGTCTACCGCAGGTTCGAAGCGGAGGGGATTGAATTCGCGTATCCGACTCAAACGCTCTATCTGGAGAAAGGAGAGTAGACCGGTGAGCACGGCAGAGTGGCCATGTGCGCCTGTCCGGAACTCAACCGCGCGTTGACGGGGCTCCCTTCTTCCCCCCCTTTCCATTCTTTCCCCTTGCCACAACCGCCGGTAGATACCCGCGGAACAGCCATCCGGCTGAGATGCGCGGCGCGACCGCAATCATTCCTGCAGTCAGAACAATTGTCAGAACGACAACCGAGTAGATCAGGTTCTTCATCGCATCGGCATCCGCGAGGCCCATCTGAATAGGGATATATGCCAGAACAGCGGCGGCGGTCCCCTTCGGGATGCTTACGGTCATCACCAGCGCATCGTGGAGCGGCGTGGCATCCGGGGTTGTTGAAAGACGGACGGCAATAAACCTTGCGATGAGAAGGATCATCGTGAGCAGCATGCCGACCAGAAGCGATGTGAAGTCCGAGAATGTGATCGAGAGGCCAAGGTAGACGAAGAAGAAGGTCTTGAGGAGAAAGACGATCTCTCCGAAGAAGAGTATCTCGGTCTCGTTGTGGACCATCGGCTTCAATTTGGTTTTCGCCGTCAACGTCGGAATCCTGATCAGGTCGGCGTTCCCAAGCGTGATGCCGAAGGCAAGAGCTGTCACGGGACCACTGAAGCCGAGGAATTCGGCAACTCCATAAAGGATGAAAGCAAATGCCGGTGTGGTAAAGATCGCGTTCCTCAGCTGCCGCACTTTATGGAGGAGGAGCGACCAGATATACCCGCCGATTCCCCCGATGATCATCGCGAACGTGAAACTGGCAAAAAGCTCACCGATAACATGGCCGATCCGGATATCGGCCAGTGTGATGGACTGAAGGATCGCAAGGGCCATGACGATACAGATCGCTTCACCCAGTGAGGATTCGACTGTTAACGTCGCCCGGGTGGAGTCCTTGAGAGTGAGCTGGCGGACAAGCGGGATGATGACCGATGGAGCCGGCCCCGCAAGGACGGCGGCGACAAAGAGGCAGGAACTGAAAGCCAGTTCGGTGACCATCGAAAGGGCTCCGGCGACAAGGCCGAAGGCAATGCCATAGCTGGCGAGGGTTATGCCCAGAGATTCGCGCCACGATGCCCGGAGTGCCTCGACACCCAGATCGAGCCCCCCCTCAAAAAGGATAACCACGAGGGCGATCGTTGTGAACACAGGACCGAGGACCCCGAAGTCCTCCGGTTTTGCGAGATGAAGCAATGGCCCGATCGCAAGTCCGATGAGGATCAGATAGAGGACGTCGGGTACTCGTGTCCGCTCGAAGAGAGCGACGAAGAGGTGGGCCAGGAAGACCAGGAGGCCGACAACGATAATGACAACGGAAGTGTCCACTACGGGGAAGTTCCTTTCGTGTCCATCTCAGTGGTCATGGGCCTCAAGGGGATTGGTGTTGGACGGTCCGGCGTGTCAGGCCTGAAGCCTGTTCACGCGCGTCGCAAACTCGACATCGAACGTGCTGATGCCGCCGAGGTCATGCGTCATCAGATCGACGGATACGCGGTTGTAGGTGTTGGACCAATCCGGATGATGATTCATCGATTCAGCGATCAGTGCGACCGAGCTCATGAATCCGAATGCCTCCACGAATGTGGGGAATGAAAAATCCCTGTGAAGCTTGCCGGCGGACAGGCTCCAGCCTGTCAGGACCGCAAGTTCTTTCTCCAGTTCGGTTTCCGTAAGGACTCTTCGCTTCATACCAGGGTCAGGGTTTTTCAAACGTCAGCATCTCCCTGCAGTCTGACGCCATGGGCCGCAGACCCTCTCCCCCCGTAACAATCTTCCTTGATGAGTCTGACCTGCGCGGAAGGTACACTTTCCCTATTTGTTTCAACCCGAGTTCGCGGGCAAGCGCGTTTACTTCATATGGAAAATCAATCGTTCCATACGTTCCGGTTGTACATTCCACAAGAATCGAGACTCTGCCTCCCGATTTGAGGATCCGGTTTGATTCCCGCATGAGCGATTTCATACTCATCATTGTTTCTGAGCGCGCGAGTTCCGGTGAAAAATCAGCGTCCTCTCCCCCCGGATAGAATTCAGACGGAGGGTCGAGGAACAGGTAATCCACCGATCCGCTCTGTTCCGGGATGCCCGTCAGAAGAATATTCGCTCTCTCGATCCTGCTGTCCGAGGGATTCAGGTCGTACATTCTGACTTTGCGGTCACCGAAGTATGGGAGAGCCTCGAGGATATCCCCTGTTGTACCGCTTCCCGCCATTGGATCGACGACCACCGAGCCGGGCGAGGTGTAATAATAGAGGGCGTTCGCGATCACTTGTCCGGGAAGGCGGCCCTTGTATCCTGACCTGCCGAACCTCGGATCCGGAGTGTCGAATGACCAGACGTTCCGCTCCTTCAAATCAAATCCGAACTGTGTCCGGTTGTCCTCCCGGCGGGCAAGTTCGTCCTCCCGGATCTTCTTCTGGAACTCCGAGATCGTCATTTTCTCTTTAAGGGCAAGCCGCTCATACTGATCTCTCTTCCGGCTGTCATCGACTTTCGTGGCGAGTTCAAAATAGAAGATCTCCGGGAGTTTTCTCTTTTGAACATCCGGATAGTACGTGAAGAACTTCATGCACTGTTTGAGCATCGCATATGGGAATTTGAAACCGGGAACATCGGCCATTCGCTTCAGAACCTGGTCACCAAAGATCCCCTCGTTCAGTGCAGCGGGGATCACACGCTCCACCAGGAACTTACCGAGGTCCCAGTAGTTATCGGCTGAAAAGGAATTCAGTCTCTCGATGAGCGGATCAAGTGAAGAAGCCTTGGCTCGTTTTGGCCGGGCGGCCGTTGCGGTTTTGCTCATAGCGGTTCTCCCCGGGCAGAGTAAGTGAAATCGACGTCAACAATCGCTCTACTATACATGAAAAATCCAAGGATTTCAAGGACTTTTCTGATGAGCGGTACTCCTCGCACCCGCCAGAGGGGTATCTGCAAGGCAATCCTCAAAGAGACGGGGGTGCGTGGAACTGACGGGCTGTGATACTCAGAGGAAGAGAAACCAGGGTCAACGGGAGGCCTCACTCTCCCCTCGCGGGAACCTGCTGTTTTTGCCGCCAAATCCATCCGGCTCTGTTCGGTCATTCTCCGGGTCGGGAATCCAACAGGTTCCGTCGATGAAGAGTTTATATTTGTCATGCCCATCGGGCGGGAGCGGGATTATGCAGCTCCAGCGGCCGTCTTCAAGTTTCTGGAAAGGGGTTGATATCGT
>JAOUDE010000238.1 GCA_029859455.1 Ignavibacteria bacterium
TTTTGTAATCCTGTGCCGGAATCAGCGTCACGGTGTTCCTGCCATCCGACAGTATGAAGAGCGAAGCTTCGACACCGGTGAGAAACTCCTCGACAAGAAGTGAGCTCCCGGCGTCACCAAACACTTTCTCCTTCATGATGTCACGAACTCCGGCCAGTCCTTCATCACGGTTGCCACACACCAGCACACCCTTCCCGGCGGCGAGACCATCAGCTTTCAGTACCAGAGGGTAGTCCGCCTCCATCACGAACTGTTCGGCGGCGGTGAGCTGGTCCGCCCCGAATATCCTGTACCGGGCGGTCGGAATCCTGTGCCGGCTCATGAACTCCTTCGCAAACGACTTGCTCCATTCGAGCCGCGCGGCTGCTTTCGACGGCCCGAAGACAGTCAGTCCGGATTCTTCAAAGAGGTCGACGATTCCATCCGCCAGCGGTTGTTCCGGACCGACCACGGTCAGATCGATCTTCTCTGCAAGCGCAACGTCACGGAGCTTCCTGAGCTGAGAAGCTGACACCGGAACAAGTCGTGCCATTCCGCCGATCCCGGGGTTTCCCGGTGCGCAGTACACTTCGGAAACCGATGGACTCTGCCGGATCTTCCACACGAGAGCGTGTTCTCTGCCTCCCGATCCTATGACCAGGACTCTCATACCTCAGTGCTCCACCAGTGATTCGAAGATTTTCACAACGGCCCCGGTGAGGGATCGCCGGTCATACTTCATGACCACTTCCTCGCCCGGACCGCGCAAATTGCCTGATTCAAAATCACGAAAGAACTCCCGAATGGCGTGTTTGATTCCCGGGATATCTCCCGGGGAGACCGTCTTCCCGCCCGCTTCAAGAATCGTTGTTTTCATAAAGCCTTCGGGCACCAGACCGAGAATCGGTTTCCTCGTGCCGATGTACTCATATGCTTTTCCGGGCGAACCGACCGAGTCGCCGACCACCATCCAGAGGACGTCGGACTCCTGCAGTTCCCGGATGCATGCCAGGTGAGGCAGATAGTCCAGCACGCGGACGGAGTCCTGAAGCCCGAGCCGCTCGACGAGCTTGAGATTGTGATCTCTGAACGTCCCTATGAACCGGGCCTCGATCCTGCCTCGAAGGGACGGTTCCTCTTCGAACAGGTCTCGCAGTGCCGTAAGAAAGTGATCCGGTCGGCGGTCCTCCCAGAAGACCCCTGCGTAGGTGATCCTCATGACTTTCCGGTCCCTTGCACCGGTTGAAGCGAGCGACCCGTTCCTTGAGGCTCGTTCGATGTCCTCCGCATCGTATCCCTGCGGGACGATGTCCACATCGTGGTGAGTCAGAAAGGGATATCGCTCAATGATCAGTTCCTTGACCGTCCTGTTGGTTGTAATGACATGGCTTGATGCCCTGAGAGCCTTTTGCTCCATCCTCCGGTTGAGAAACCTGTGAAGAGGAGTGGGATAGAACTTAAAGGGATAATCGAGCCACGGGTCACGGTAGTCGATTACGAGAGGTTTCCCGGTCCTGGCCTTCAGGTCCGCGCCGATCAGAAAATCGGTAAACGGAGGGGCTGTTGCGAAGATCAGATCAAACGGGGTCTTCCTGTGGATCAGAGTCGCCTGTTCCACTGCCCTCCGCCGCCAGCCGATCTTGTTGTCCGGGATGAAGAAGGTGTCACTGATGCGACTCATCATTTTTCGTCTGGTTTCAGACGGAAGACGGACGGTTTCACGCCTTGCAAATACCCGACCCGGACCTGCCGCCCGGGTTCTGACGATCTCAATGTTTTTTCCCCGGAGATCTTCGAGCAGCGTCTCGTCAACAGCCGGATACCCGAGCGGATCGACGGTCAGCACGGTCGGGTGCCACCCGTATTCGGGAAGATATTTCACAAATTTGAGGGTGCGTTGCACGCCGCTCAGACCCATCGGCGGGAAGTAATACGCGACCACAAGGACCTGGCGCAATCGGTTCTTCATTTCATTCTCAGACAACCAGAAGTGTCCTTCCCGCCTTCGTAAGGACGCGGCTTCCCCGGCGGGTCAGGCAGACAATGTCTTCAATCCTGATCCCTCCCACCCCGGGGCGATACACTCCCGGTTCAATAGTGACTACATATCCGGACTCAAGTGTCTCGCTGCTGAGTGAGGAAATCCGGGGACGTTCATGGACCGAAAGGCCAACCCCGTGACCCAGCGAATGAACAAACAACTCTCCCAGGCCGCGGGCGTCGAGGACTCTTCGGGCGACCCCGTCGATAACGCTCGCACGAATACCCGGACGAATTGCATCGATGGCACGGTCCCTCGCTTCGAGGACAGCGGAGTACATCTTCCGCACTCCCGCCGGCACTCGTCCGACAACCACTGTTCTCGTCATATCCGAATTGTATCCGTTGATTGAGCAACCGAAATCGAGAAGGACAATCTGCCCGGACCGTATCCGGTTTCCGGTTGGTTTCGCATGAGGAAAGGCACTCCGGGCGCCGGAAGCGACCAGGGGAGGGAACGCGTCACCGTCGGCGCCGAACCGTTTGTGCTGATAGGAAATCTCCGCTGCGAGATCGAGCTCGCTGACACCAGGCCGAATCATGGGCAGGAGATGATCCAGGACTCTCTCTGAGATCCGAAGTGCCCGGGTTATCGCCGAGACCTCATCCCGCTCCTTCACAGCCACAATCTGTTCCATGACCCCTGTCGTCGGGACCAGCGTGGATTTCCCGGCTGACTTCCGCAACAGCCGGTGCTGCATCACGGTGCAATGTGCAGCCTCGAAACCGATGCGTACGGGAGTCCTCCCGGCAGCCGTTCTCCCCGCTTCGTCGATCAGCTCGCGTTGGGTGATATGATGCGTCGCCCCGTGCACTTCAGCCTGCGCCTGACGTTTGTAGCGCGAATCGGAAAAGAACAAATGCCTCCTCGGTGTAATCAGCGACAGGCCGTTGGTACCGGAAAACCCGGTCAGGTAGCGGACGTGAGGAAGTGCGGTAACGAGAAAGGCATCAAGGCGAAGATTTCTGAGCTCCTGCCGCACCCGGGCGATCCGCTTACTGGTCATCCGGCCCGGCGCTACAGGTGGTAGTTCGGTGCTTCTTTGGTGATCGCCACATCATGGGGATGGCTTTCGCGGAGCCCGGCATCGGTCATTCGGACAAATGCCGCTTTCTTTTTCATTGCGTCGATGGTTGCTGCACCACAATAACCCATCGCAGCTCTGAGCCCTCCCGTCATCTGAAAGATCGTTTCCTCGAGCGGTCCTTTGAACGGAACACGTCCTTCGATCCCCTCCGGCACAAGCTTCTGAATATCATCCTCCGCATCCTGGAAATACCGGTCACTGCTCCCCGCTTTCATCGCTTCGATGGAACCCATTCCGCGATACAGTTTGTACGTTCTCCCCTCATACAACACTTTTTCGCCGGGACTTTCCGTAACACCGGCAAACATACTGCCGATCATCACAGTATCCGCACCTGCAGCGATCGCTTTCGCCAAATCACCTGTCTGCTTGATTCCCCCGTCGGCAATCACCGGGATATTCTGTTTCGCCGCCACGGACGCACATTCCATGATAGCGGTAATCTGCGGAACACCAACCCCCGCCACCACGCGGGTCGTACAAATCGATCCGGGGCCGATGCCAACCTTAATCGCATCCGCACCCGCACGGATAAGGTCCCTGGCTCCGGCGGCAGTCCCCACATTCCCGGCCACCAGCTCCAGATCAGGCATTTTCCGGCGAAGAAGTCTGACCATTTTGAGGACTCCGGAGGAATGGCCGTGGGCAGTGTCAACCACCACCACATCCACCCCTGCAGCGATCAGTCCCTGGACCCTTTCGTACGTGTCCTCAGTGACACCGACCGCAGCGCCCACACGCAAACGACCCAGGGAATCCTTGCAGGCATGGGGGTGCCGCTTCTTTTTCTGAATGTCCTTGAATGTAATCAGGCCTTTCAGGATTCCGGTCTTGCTGACAACCGGGAGTTTCTCGATCTTGAATTCCTGAAGAATGCCTTCCGCACGCTCGAGCGTGGTTCCGAGCGGCGCCGTCACGAGGTTCTTCCGTGTCATCACTTTGGAGACAGGAAGATTATTGTCAGGATGAAACCGGAGATCACGGTTCGTCACGATGCCAAGCAGCCGGTTGTTCTCATCAACGACGGGAATTCCGGAAATTCCGACCCTTGTCATGAGAGCAAGCGCTTCACCCACCGTCGCTGATGGCTGGACGGTGACCGGTGAAATAATCATCCCGCTTTCCGACCGCTTTACCCTGTCCACTTCGTGGACCTGCTGATCAATCGACATGTTCTTGTGGAGAATCCCTATCCCGCCTTCACGTGCCATGGCAATCGCCATTTCGGACTCAGTCACGGTGTCCATCGCCGCGGAGAGTAGCGGAATGTTCAGCTTGATATTCCGGGTCAGTCTTGTCCGAAGGTCCGTATCACGCGGGAGGACGGAAGATTTCGCGGGAAGAAGCAGAACATCATCAAAGGTCAGCGCTTCTGCGATTATTTTTGTTCTGGCCATCGTTTCCTGTCACTTTCAGACAAATGCTGCGGAGCCGGTGATATCCTCGCCGACAATCAGTGTGTGCATCTCATGCGTCCCTTCATAGGTAATGACGGATTCGAGGTTTGCAGCGTGACGCATCACCGGGTATTCATCAAGG